>CAXAWD010000456.1:0-3424 GCA_963972325.1 uncultured Acidimicrobiaceae bacterium | reverse complement strand
CGCTCGGCGCGCTCGCGCAGCTCGGCGCAAGCATCGGCCGTGACGAAGTCGGGCACCACGAGCAACCCGTCGCGGTCGAACCGTTCGATCTGTTCGGCGGTGAGCACGCCGACAGCGTAGAGGCCCGCACGTCGGGACGTTGCGTCACGGAGACGGCGTCGGCAGCATGGGTTCCATGACCGATCCCACCGAGGGCCTCACCGTGCTCGGCGCCACCGTGCGCCACGCCATCGACCACGTCGAAGTCTTCCCGGCCCCGGCCGACGTCTCGATCGTGCGCTTCACCAACGACGAGCTGAACTCGATGTGCCCCGTTACCGAGCAGCCCGACCTGTCGACGGTCGTGATCGAGTACGAACCCGACGAGTGGTGCGTCGAATCGAAGAGCCTGAAGCTCTACCTGTGGGGGTTCCGCGACCGGGCGGTGTTCGCCGAGGCGTTGGCGGCCGAGATCGCCGGTGAGATCATGACGATCGCGACGCCGAAGCGGGTCACGGTCACGCTCACGCAGCGCCCGCGAGGCGGCATCGAGGTGCAGGCCGTCAGCGAACTCAGCCGCTGAGCACGGCGCCGGGGTGACGTCGCCTCAGTGGGCGCTGACGTTGCCGGTGGTGTTGCTGTGCAGCTCTTCGGCGTGACGGTTCATGCCGACGAGGATCGCCTCGATGTCGCGCTGGGCGAACTTCTCGACCACCGTGTCGAGCGCGGCGACGGCCGACGTGTCCCAGATGCGGGCGTCGGTCAGGTCGATCTCGACCCGCTTCACCCGGACGTTGTCGTAGTCGAAGGCGTGCACGATGTCGTGCGTCGACGCGAAGAACAGCTCACCGGTCACGGCGTACAGCCGCTCGACGTTGTCGGGGTCGACGACGCTGGTGACCTTGACGAGGCCGCTGACGTGGCGGGCGAAGTACAGCACCGACAACACCACGCCGGCACCGACGCCGTAGGCCAGGTTGTGGGTCCACACGACGATCGCGACCGTGGCGATCATGATCGCGGTCTCGGCGTACGGGTGGGCCTTGATGGTGGTCGGCTTGATGCTGCGCCAGTCGAACGTACCGATCGACACCATGATCATCACGGCGACGAGGGCGGCCATCGGGATGCGTGCGACGAGGTCGCCGAGGGCGAGGATCAGCACCAGCAGGAACACACCCGACGCCAGTGTCGACAGACGGGTACGACCTCCGGAACGGAAGTTGATCATCGACTGGCCGATCATGGCGCAACCGGCCATGCCGCCGAGGAAGCCGGTCGCCACGTTGGCGACGCCCTGGCCGCGGGCCTCGGTGTTCTTGTCGGAGTCGGTGTCGGTCAGGTCGTCGAGCAGCTGCGCCGTCAGCAGCGACTCGAGCAGACCGACGAGTGCGAGCGTCAGGGCGTACGGGAAGATGATGCCGAGCGTGCCGAACGAGACCGGCAGGTCGGGGAGGGCGACGAACGGGAGGCTGTCGGGCAGTTCGCCCATGTCGCCGACCGTCGGCAGATCGACGCTCCAGATCATGGCGGCACCGGTGATCGCCACGATCGCGATGAGCGGTGACGGCACGACGTTGGTGATGCGCGGCAGACCGTAGATGATCACGAGCCCGACGGCGATCGCGATGCTGTTGGCGACGATGCGGTCGGAGCGTGACGCGTCGTCGCTGAGCAGGATGTGCGGTACCTGCGCGAGGAAGATCAGGATCGCGAGCGCGTTGACGAAGCCGAGCATCACGGTGCGCGGCACGAACCGCATCAGTTCACCGACCCCGAGATAACCCAGCGCGACCTGGAGGATGCCGGCGAGGATCGTCGCGGCGAAGAGATACTCGATCCCGTACTCCTCGACGAGGGGGACGAGCACGAGCGCCATGGCGCCGGTGGCGGCCGAGATCATGCCGGGTCGGCCGCCGGAGAAGGCGATGATGATCGCGATCGAGAACGAGGCGTAGAGGCCGACCTTGGGGTCGACGCCGGCGATGATCGAGAACGAGATCGCCTCGGGGATCAGCGCGAGCGCCACCACCAGACCGGACAGGAGGTCGGTGCGGGGTGAGCGGATCCACTGATCTCGCTGGAACACGCCGTGGCCGCGCGCAGCGGACAGGACAGAACTGGGTGAAGACATCGGAACTTCCGGGGGATGTATGAGGGGCGACGCCCTCCGACCCGAATGGTCAACGACGTCCGAAACCGCCATCCTACGGCGTTGCGCCGCCGTTTCGGGGATGGACAGTCGTCACAGAGCCGTTGACGAGCCGAACCAGGGACGCACGAGTTGATCGACCAGGTCACGCCGAACCTCGAGCGGACCGAACCCTGCCATCAGACCATTGACCACGAGTTGCCGGATCTCGTCGGCGCTCAGGTCGAACGTGGTCGCCACCGCGTGGAGCTCGGACGAGGGGGTGACATCGCTCATCAACCGGTTGTCGGTGTTGACACCGACGTTGAACCCGGCCCGCAGCATCGGTCCGATCGGGTGCGATGGAAGGTCGGGTACGGCACCGACGTGCACATGGCAGGTCGGTGCCATCTCGAGGTGGATCTGATGATCGAGCACGTACGAGGCGAGTCGACCCATCGACCTGACCTCACCGTCGACGATCGTCAGGTCGCGCTGGAGGCGCACACCGTGACCGATCCGGTGGGCGCCCTGGACGAGCGCGTCGTCGATCAACTCGAGGTCGGGCGGCTCCGACGCGTGGATCGTGACGTTGAGATGTCGCTCCCTGGCGAACGCCAGCGCTTCGGCGTGCAGCGACGGCGGGAATCCGGTCTCGGCGCCGGCGAGATCGAAGCCGACGACCTTGTCGTCGTGTTCCCGGGCGGAGTCGACCAAGCGGGCGATCTCGAGCGACCGCTGTTCGGTGCGCATCGCACAGCAGATCGTGTTGACGACGATCGTCTGCCCGGCGTCGGCCGCGTCGCGTTCACCACGCCGGAAGCCGCTGGTGACCGCCTCGACGACCGCGTCGAGCGACAGGCCGCCGGCAGTGTGGAGCTCGGGAGCGAACCGCACCTCGGCGTACGCGACGCCGTCGGCAGCGAGGTCGGCGACCGCCTCGTACGCGACCCGCTCGATGAACTCGGCACGCTGCATCACGGCGAGCGTGTGCTCGAACGTGGCGAGATACTGCAGCAGATCGTTCGTCGCCGCCCCGGCCGTGAACCAGGTCTGCAGTCGGTCGGGGTCGTCGTCGGGGAGCGCGTGGCCGATCTCGTCGGCCAGTTCCATGATCGTGGCGACTCGCAGACCACCGTCGAGGTGATCGTGCAGGAGCGACTTGGGAACCGCTCGCGCGGTGGCCTCGTCGATCAGTGGTCTCCCCGCCGGTACGGCTGCCCGGACGCCTTCGGCGGCCGGAGATGCTGGGCGGCGAAGATCAGCACGAGCAGCACCAGTGCGTACGGCATCGTGTTCGGCAACCAGGCCGCC
>CAXAWD010000455.1:0-3438 GCA_963972325.1 uncultured Acidimicrobiaceae bacterium | reverse complement strand
CTGCACGCCGAAGGCCTGGGCGACGCGGCTCTGGGTGTCGATGTCGCCCGGGGCGACGTACACCGCGCGCACCCCGTGTTCACCGAGTTCGAGGGCCATGCCGCGCGTCAGCCCGAGCAGTGCGCTCTTCGACGCGCTGTACGCCGACCCGGTGTACTGGGCGACGAATCCGCCGACGGATCCGATGTTCACGATCACGCCGTCGCCCTGGCCGACCATGTGCTGGGCCGCGCGTTGACCGCAGCGGAAGGCCGCGCCGACGTTCACGTCCATCACATGGTCGAACGCGTCGTCGGCGCATTCGAGGAAGGCCGCCCGAGCGGCGGCACCGGTGACGGCAGCGTTGTTCACCAACGCATCGATCTGCCCGTGACGTTCCACGCAGCCGTCGATCAGTCCACGACACGCGGCGCGGTCGCGAAGATCTGCCGCGACCACGTCTGCCGCGCCGATCGCCCCGGACTCGGCCCAGTCGGCGCGGACCTCGTCGGCGATGGCCTCGGTCTCGACGCCGACGACGACCGTCGCCCCGTCGTCGACCAGGCGCGCGACGATGCCGGCGCCGATGCCGGCGCTTCCACCGGTCACGACGACCACCGATCCGACGAGACCAGCGGTCACGACTCGGCGGCCTCGAATGGTGGTGCGACCATCGCGATCTTCTCGCCGGGCTCGACCGGTGCGATCGCCCTGGTCAGCATCAGGACGCCGTCGAACGGTGCAACGATCGTCTCGACCAGCCGGCCGGTGTCGTCGCGAATCTCGGCGAGCGTCTCGCCGGCGGCGACCGGTTGGCCGCGCTTCGCGACCGACAGGCAGTAGCCACCCGCGGCCGTCTCGGGAGATTCGTCGGTGTTACCGCTTCCTCCCGGAACGAACCGGCGGTCGGAGGGTCCCGGCACGGCCGTCGCCGGATCGAGCATGCCCATTCCGACGAGCACCCGGGTCACCCCGTCGACGTAGCCGATGACCTCGTCGTGCAGGAGTACGCCCCCGCCCTGACTCGACTCGACATAGATCGCCGGGACGTCGAGGTCCGCGGCCGCGGAGAGACTGCGACCCGGGTTGATCGTGTCGTGCCGCCACGAGATCGGCGGGGCGAACCACTCGAGCATCTCGGCGGAGCGGGCGGACGACGACAGCCCGCTGATGTAACCGCCGAAGAACGGCATCGCGTACTTGTAGCCACTGGAGTGCAGGTCGATCAGACCGTCGGCACCCCGGATGGCCTCTTCGGTGAGGACGTGAGCGATGCGTTCCGTGTACGTCCCCGAGGGGTCGCCCGGGAAGGTCCTGGCCAGGTTCCCGCCGTCGACGATGCTCTCGCGGTTGCACCCGGCGACGGCACTCGGATTGGACCGCGGCACCACGCGCACCTCACCACACAGGAGACCGGGCAGGCGTTCGAGCAGGATCGAGGACGCGAGCACACCCTCGAGTTCGTCGCCGTGCACACCGCCGAAGACCGTGAGCGTCGGGCCATCGGTTGCCGATCGGAATCGGTGCATCACGATCGGCGCGTCGAGATCGGTGCCGAGCGTCTCCTCGGTGATCGTGACGTCGGTCGGTTGGTCGGTCATGGTGCGATCTCCTTCGCGAGGTCGAGCATCTTCGAAACGTGGGCGCGGACACCGTCGTCGACCTGGCGGAACGGTGCCGAGGTGGTCGCCGTTGCGATGACGCCGCGCTGCACGAGGCCCTCTTTCAGCGTCGCCAGGACCATCGAGTTGAAACTGCCGTCGCCGACCGGATGGAAGTACAGATCGAACAGCTGGGCGATCTTGCCCTGCATCTCCGACGCACCGACCCAGTCGCCCGCCGCGGCCCGTCGAGCGAGTTCGATGTGGAACTCCAGGAAGGGGTTGGCGAGCCCCGGCACGGCGCCGTGGAATCCGGCGAGGAGCACACCGTCGATCGCGAGCTCGCTGCCGCTGAACCGGGCGAAGCCCTCCAGGTCGGCGGTCGCCTCCGCCAGCAGGCGGTGCCCTTCGATGTTGCCCGACGAGTCCTTGACGCCCGAGATGATCGACTTGGCCGCGAGGTTGCGCAGCAACGGCACCTCGAACGTGACGCCGGTGCGGCCGGGCACGTTGTACGCGATCAGCGGGGTGCCGTCGGCGACGTCGCCGATCGCCGCGAAGTACTGCTCGAGTTCGTTCTGCGAGTTCGGGAACACGAACGATGCCGGCGCCAGGATCGAGTCGGCCCCCATCGACGCGTACTCCTTGGCATCGTCGCACGCGTCGGCAAGGCCGAGCGCCGGCAGACCGACGGTGATGTGGATCCGGCCGGCATTGCGTTCGATCGTCCTCGCAGCGACGTCGAGGCGGTGCTGTCGACTCAGCGCGCCGTTCTCGCCACACGAACCGAGGACCAGGGCGCCCGTCGCACCACCGTCGACGAAGAAGTCGACGAGCGAGTCGATCGACTCGAGATCTGGCGACCCGTCCGGCCTGAGCGGGGTGATCATCGGCGGCATGATGCCGCCGCTCGGGATCGGTACCCGGCCAGTCGACGTCGGGGCGGTGTCTGAGGGGTTCATGTTGCTCCGTTCGGGCGCTGCGCCCGGTAGGTGGTGGTGTAGGACGATGTGGCGCGCGTCTGCCGTGCCGGCACCGAGGTGTTGCGCACTGGTCGCGGGGACCGGGCGGCCGAGTCCGGCGCCGACCCGATCGTGTACCGCTTCCCCCGCGGATGTCGCATGCGTCTCCCTGCCGGCTCCCCGGCATCGAACGAGGCGACCGTCGTCGCCCCTCAACTGCCGAGCAGCGTACATTTTGTCATTTTGTATGTCAATTCTTGTCCGCCAATTCGACTATCTTGCTCCGGATGCGAAGCCGCTGCTTCGCTCTCGACGACCCGCCCCCGACGAACGGAGCACCCATGACACACACGACCGAGATGTTCCGACTGGACGGACAGGTGGCACTGGTCTCGGGCGGGGCAGGGCTCTACGGCCGCCACATCTGCCGAGCGCTCGCCGAGGCCGGTGCCCACGTCGTCATCGCATCGCGAGATCTCGACGCCTGCGAGGCGGCGGCGGCCGAACTCGTCGCCGACGGGTTGGCGGCGTCGGCGAACCGGCTCGACCAGGGCGACGAAGCCTCGATCATCGAGGCGTGCGACGCCGTCATCGGCGAACTCGGCGGCATCGACATCCTGATCAACAACGCCGTGTTCCGGCGGGGTGGCGCGATGTCCGCGGTCGAGTCGGACGACCTGCGTGCCACCGCCGAGGTGAACTACGTCGGGCTCATGCAGATCACACGACTGGTCGCGGAACAGATGGTCGAACGCGGCGGTGGCTCGATCGTCAACATCGCGTCGATCTACGGCGTCGTCGGGCCACAGTTCGCCGTGTACGAAGGCACCGAGATCGTCAGTCCGGCGTTCTACGCGTTCGAGAAGGGCGGCATGATCAACCTGACCCGGCATCTC
>CAXAWD010000454.1:0-3515 GCA_963972325.1 uncultured Acidimicrobiaceae bacterium | reverse complement strand
GCGCCGACCCCACCCGGTACGGCAGCGACGCCGCCACGGTCGCCGACCAGCCGATCAAGGTCGACAACGACCTGTACGTGCGCGACTACGCCAAGTGCATCCTCTGTTACCAATGCGTCGACGCGTGCGGCGAGCAGTGGCAGAACAGCTTCGTGATCGACATCGCCGGCCGGGGCTTCGACGCTCGGGTGTCGACCGAGAACGACGTGCCGCTCCCCGACTCGGCGTGCGTCTACTGCGGCAACTGCATCCAGGTCTGCCCGACCGGTGCACTCATGTTCAAGTCCGAGCACGACATGCGCGAGGCGGGCACCTGGGACGAGGCGGCACAGACCACGACCGACACGATCTGCGCGTTCTGCGGTGTCGGCTGCAACCTGACGCTGCACGTGCAGGACAACACGATCGTGAAGGTCTCGTCGCCGCCCGACAGCCCGATCACCCACGGCAACCTGTGCGTGAAGGGCCGCTTCGGCTTCCAACACGTACATCCTTGATGGTGCTTCGCACGGGTTCGGGCGTCATGATGGTGCTTCGCACGGGTTCGAGCGGGCGCTCGAACCTCCGAGCTGCGATGCTCGTTCCTGCGCTTCTCGCCTGCTCGACCGGCGCTGCACGTTCACCTGACCCGACGGGCCGGCTCCGCCTGCCGAAGCTCGCCGCCTCCGCTTCGCTTCGACGGCTCACCCAACCGTACGGCTGCTGCCGCGAGCTCGACGGTGCTTCGCACGGGTTCGAGCGGCCGCTCGAACCTCCGAGCTGCGATGCTCGTGCCTGCGCTTCTCGCCTGCTCGACCGGCGCGACGTGCCGAACTGACCCGACGGGCCGGCTGCGCCTACCGAAGCTCGCCGTCTCCGTCATGATGGTGCTTCGCACGGGTTCGAGCGGCCGCTCGAACCTCCGAGCTGCGATGCTCGTGCCTGCGCTTCTCGCCTGCTCGACCGGCGCGACGTGCTGAACTGACCCGTCGGGCCGGCTGCGCCTCCGAGCTTGCCGTCTCCGCTTCGCTTCGACGGCTCACCCAACCGCACGGCTGCTGCCACTCACGGCGGAGCGGGGTCGTCGGCTTCGCGTTCGATCTTTCGTTCTCCGAGGCGGCTCCGGAAGCGGTCCATCACCCTGCGGAGGCGGATGAGGGGTTCGCGGGGTGCCGATTCCGGGGCCTCCGGTGTCTCGAGCGCAGCGGGATCGTCGCTGCGGTGGGCGCTGCCGTGTTCGAAGAGGTGATCCCAGCGGTCGTCGAGGGCGGCGAGCGCGTCGTCGATCGGGACCGCCACGAGCATCCCATCGGGCGAAGTCGGCTCGATCATGCCGAGCCGTTCGAGTTTGCCGATCGCATCGTCGACCTCGAAGTCGATCTCACGTTCGCAGTGAGCGAGGAGCCACCGCTCCACGCGCCGGTCGAGCTCCTCTGCCGACACCGGTTCGGTCGCATCGAACAGGAACCGCGCGGCGAGCACGACCTCGGCGACCTCCTGCTCCTCGGCTGATGCGAGCAGCTCGTGCAACACGCCCCCACCGGTGCCGAGCGTGCGGAAGTACAGGTTCTCGGTCAGCGTCTTCCAGTACTCGATCCGCCGGTTCTTCAGTTTCGTCCACTGGCGCACGACGAACACCCCGAGCGTGAACAGCCCGGTGGCGAGCAGCACCAATGCAGCCTGATCGAGTTCGGGCTCGTCGTCGCGAAAGCCGAGCCAGGCCGCGAACAGCAGGAAGATCAGGCCGAGCGTCGGCAGCAACTTCGTGGCGAGGACCAGCACGCCCGATGCCACGGCGGGCACGCCGAGCACCAATCGGTCCACGAAGCGGAACTTGACCTGCACCGACGGCAACAGCATCTCGATGTCGGCGCGAGGCACGTCGACGAACTGCTGCAGCGAGGCGTGGCCGGGCACCAGGTTCCGCTCGACCGGGTCGATGCCGCGCTCGGCGAACCACGTGGCGTCCTTCACCCGGGTGTGCACGACGACGCGCTCGTCGACCGTCATCGTCTTGTGCTCGGGCGACCGCAGCCCCTTCCAACGCCGGAGTTCGACCGTGTCGGTATGGGCGCCGCGGTGGTACACCATCAACTCGTCGTAGTCGTCGAGGTCGACGTCGAGGCTGACCTTGAGGAGCGACTCGCGTTCGAGCGCGTCTTCGAGTTCGGCCATCGACAGCGCCTCGTAGTTCGCCCCGTCGAGCAGGCCACTCAGCTCGGCGCTGAACCGGTCGGCGACGTCGCCGCCATCGGCGAGGTGCTCCCAGAGGTCGACGATCGTCTGCTCCCGGTCGTGGAACTCGAAGTGGTACAGCGCGGCGACGATGCGGGCGAACTCCCGGAACTGCTCGGGCGACACCGAGTCGTCGTTCCAGGGGTGGTCGGCCAGCGCCCCGGTGAGGGAGCGCACACGCTGGGGGACGTAGCGGGCAGCCTCGATCACCACAGCCAGGGTACCGGCGCCCCCGAGACGCGAAACGGCCGGCCCCGAGGGGCCGGCCGTTCGGTGTTCGTGATCGATCAGTCGATCGAGTGCTGGGGTCAGCCAGCCGCCTTGGCGGTCTCGAGCCAACCGTCGACGGTGTCGCGGTTCTCCTCGATCCAACGGTCGGCGAGAGTGAGGACGTCGGCGCCGTCACCCATCTCGACGTTCATCAGCGAGACCTCGACGACGCTCATCTGGAACTGCTCGAGCAGCGACTTGGCAGCCGGGTTGGCCTCGAGCCACTCGTTGTTGGCCGTGGCCTGGATGTCGGCCGCGATCCAGCCGAGCTGGCACACGCCGTCGACAGCGCCGGGGCACTGCTCCTCACCGATGGTTGCGGTACCGGGCAGCTGGTTGTGGCCTTCGCCACCCTCGACGCCGAGCGGGTTCGAGTCGTCGATGACCTCGTCGACCGTCAGCCAGTAGACGTTCTCACCCGGGACGAGCTGCGTGATGTAGGCGCTCGGGGTCCAGGTGTAGATGACCATCGGCTCACCGGCGTTGGCCTTGGTGACGGCCTCGGCCACCATGGCGTCGTAGCCGGCGACGACCTGGGCGATGTTGTCCCAGCCCGAGAACGCGATCTGCGACTCCATGATGTCGTCGCAGGTGTAGCTCTCCTGGCAGCCGTAGACGTCGGCGATGCCGTTGTTCGGCGTCGGGTCCTGGGCGTCGTACGCGGCGAGCGCGTCGGGGTTGTCGTTCAGGTCGTCGAGCGAGTACACGCCGTACTCATCGGCGAAGTCCTTGGTGATCAGGTAACCCTGGAGGCCACCGGCCATCATCATCTCACCAACGACGCTGACGTGGTCGCCGACGGTGGAGCCGTCGGGCAACTCGTTCGCGAGCCACGAGTTGTGGCCCGGGTACCAGCTGTTGATCCAGAAGTCGGCGTCGCCCTGGGCCATCGCGATGTAGGCGTTGGCCGGGCCGAGCTCGAGGTCGGCCGGGTCGGACACGTCGTAACCCAGCTCCTCGAGGAGGTTGTGGGCGACGTAGGCGTTTGGGTCTTCGGTGACCCAGTCGGCCTTGGCCATCGTGATGCTGAC
>CAXAWD010000453.1:0-3517 GCA_963972325.1 uncultured Acidimicrobiaceae bacterium | reverse complement strand
GGGCGCGGCGTTCCTGGCCGGCGTCGCGACCGGCACCTGGTCGTCCCTGACCGACACGGCCGCGGCGTTCCGCCCGGCGGCACACGTCGCACCCGGCGACCGGCTCGACCGAGCCGGGTGGGCACGCGCCCTCGACCGGGCTGCGGCGTGGATCCCCGAGCTGTCGACGCTCGACTTCTGACCGGCCGCTCCCGCGGATTTCGCTGCGGGCAACACCACTGGATCGGGCCTCGGCCTCCTAAACTGGCATCTCCGCGACCACAGGCACCATCATGTGGTCCGCGCATGCAGCCGAACATCTCGAAAGGACACCCTCACGTGACTGACTCCGCCCTTGCGGATCACGCAGGCAACGAACGCTCGTCGCGGCGAGCGCTGCTCGGCGCCGTCGTCGGCGGCGCCGCGATCGCCCTGGCCGGTGGCCGTACCGCTTCCGCCGCCGCCAACTCCGGGCTGTCCGCCGACGATCTGTCGACCGCCGAATCCGCCATCGCCCTCGAACTCGCCGCTCGCGACCTCTACGACACGGCGATCGCCGCCGGTGCCGACGGCGACGTCTGGCACACGATGCGCGAGCAGCACGAGTCGTACGCCCAACGGCTCGCCGGCATCTCCGGGTCGTCGGCCGTCGGGCGCGATCAGTCGATGTTCGACCAGCTCAGCGGCGACTTCGACACGAGCGATCCCGCTGCGATCGCGCTCGAGGTGGAGAACCAGCTCGCCGCCACCCACACCGCGCTCCTCGGCACGGTCGACGACATCGGTATCGCCGAGGCGATGGCGTCGTTCGTGTCCATGCAGAGCCGTCACGCCACCGTGCTGGCCACGTTGTCGGGCCGCTCCGACGACTTCGACGCACTGTTCGTCAACCCTGCCGTGGCAGCCGGAACGGAGGCCTGATCATGTCCGACATCCCCAACCCCTCCCTCGACCGTCGGTCACTGCTGCGCAACGGCGGCATCATGCTGTCGTTCGGCGCCATCGTCGCGGCGTGCGGCACCGGCCGCAGCGGCAGCGACGACCCGGGGCGCCTCGGTGTGGCTGCGCCGGCCCCGACCCTGCCCGAAGCCGAGCTCGACGACGGCGTGCTGCTCCGCACCGCGCAGTCGCTCGAGTACACCGCGATCGCCGTGTACGAGGCCGCCGCGTCGCTCGACGTGCTCAACGACACCGAGACCGCGCTGGTCGAGCGGTTCATCGCCGATCACGAGCGGCACGCTGCCGCCATCGGCGCACTCATCACGCAGGTCGGTGCCGACGAGTTCACGTGCGCCAACCCGTTCCTCATGGACCGTGCGGTCGAGCCGACCCTCGCCGCGCTCGAGGGCAGCGACGACCTCCATCGTGACGTGCTCAACATCGCGTATGCGTTCGAGTCGCTCGCCGGCGCGTCGTACCAGGCGCTGGTCGGCGTGCTCTCCGACAAGGCGCTGCGCAGCGACGCGATCCGGATCGGCGGCGAGGAGAACCGTCACGCCGCGATGCTGGCCACGCTCGTCAGCCCCGACACCCTGATCAACCCGGTGTTGCTCGGCGAGAACGCCGTCGACACCGACGACGAGGGTTTCCCGACCGTCTACGCGATCCCGGCCACGTACGGCCAGCTCACCGGCATCAACCTGGTCGTCGGTGCTCGCAACAACGAGGGTGCCCGCTTCGCCACGCAGCTCCAGACACCGGCTGCGAACAGCTTCGTCTACGACTACGAGAGCTGCTGATCTGCGGGGCGTGCGGGTCAGCCGACCCGCACGGCCTCGACCAGGTTGTACACGAACGAGGCGCCGAGCACGGCGCCGAGCAACAGCCAGAGTCGGCTTGCGAGCGCGGTGCTCTTCTTCCAGAGGAACACGGCCGCGACGCACGCGACGATCACCACGAGCAGGAAGCCGGTGTCGCCCGCGAACGCGACGTCCCACAGTTTGGTGGCGCTGACGTCTCCGGGGAAGAGCGGGTTGTCCTGTGCCGACAGGGTGTTCCAGCCGAGCCAGCCGGCCCAGAACGCTCCGATCGCCACGGGCACGATGATCGCCCGGTGGACGTCGATGTTGAGCATGGCGATGACGGCGGCGGTGCCGGTCTGGTAGCCGTTGTTGCCGAGGTTGTCGATCACCGCGCTGATGACGTCGGCGAAGCTGGAGACGAAGCCGGCGCCGTCGTCGGCGGCTTCCCCCGCGACGACCGGGTCGGTCGTCGGCGGAGTCGTCGGCGGCACGGTGGCCAGCACGAGAGAGAGTCGCTCCAACATCACCGTCCAGCTTGTCACGACGATCGGCGTGGTTGGCGGATGCCGCGACCGTGATACCGGTCACGTTCGGTCACTAGGTTGGCGGCATGAGCGACTGGCACTTCCTGGTGGACCGCGACGACTATCGCCACACGAAGGTCGTCGAGTTCGAGCCGTCCGATCTCGCCGACGGCGAGGTCCGGGTCCGGGTGGATGCGTTCGGGTTCACGGCGAACAACGTCACGTACGCGGCCGCCGGCGACATGATCGGCTACTGGACGTTCTTCCCGGTGCCCGACCTGGGCGACGACACGAATTGGGGTCGGGTGCCGGTGTGGGGGTTCGCCGAGGTGGTCGAATCGCGGTCGGAGGCGATCGCCGAGGGCGAGCGGTTGTTCGGGTACTTCCCGATGTCGACCGAGCTCGTGATGTCGCCGACCCAGGTGTCCGATGCCGCGATGACCGACGGCGCCGAGCATCGGGCTGCGTTGCCGCCGGTGTACAACCGTTACGTGCGCTGCGGCGGCGACCCGGGGTACGACCCCGAGCTCGAGGCCGAGCAGATGGTGTACCGGCCGCTGTTCTTCACGGCGTTCCTGATCGACGACTTCCTGGCCGACAACGAGTTCTTCGGTGCGTCGACCGTGGTGCTCGCCAGCGCGTCGAGCAAGACGGCGTTCGGCACCGCCTACCTGCTGCAACAGCGTGAGGGTTTGACGGTGGTCGGCCTCACGTCGCCGGGCAACGTGGCGTTCGTCGAGGGACTCGGCTGCTACGACCACGTGCTGAGCTACGACGACGTGGCGTTGCTCCCCGACGGCCCGGCGGCGCTGGTCGACATGAGCGGCAACGCTGCCGTGGTGCGTTCGGTGCACGAGCACTACGGCGACGGGCTGGTCCATTCGATGATCGTGGGGTTGACCCACTGGGAGGATCGGGTCGGGAGCATGGAGCCGTTGCCGGGGCCGCAGCAGTCGATGTTCTTCGCGCCGAGCCAGATCGAGAAGCGGCACGCCGATTGGGGTGCTGGCGTGGTCGAGTCGAAGCTGGCCGAGGCGTGGGGTCCGTTCATCCGCAAGGTGTCCGACTGGGTCGAGATCGAGCACGGCTCGGGCGCCGACGCGGTGAGCGACGTGTTCGCAGAGACCTTGGAGGGTTCGACGAGCCCGAACGTCGCCCGGGTGTTGCACCCCTGACCGTTCGGCACTCAATCTTCCGGTGCTCGATCTGGCGGGCCGGCCGTAGGCTGGCGCGGCGATGGTGAGTCGGCCGGGTGGCCGCGGCACGGCATGA
>CAXAWD010000452.1:0-3526 GCA_963972325.1 uncultured Acidimicrobiaceae bacterium | reverse complement strand
CGGGCACCACCAGCAGCGTCCCCGCCACGTCACCGACCACCACGACCGACCCGGCGGCCGGCGACGTCGACCCGTCGGTCATCGACGCCGTCGTCGCCAGCTGGCGGGCCTTCAACGAGGCCAAGCTCGACCCGACGAACGACGCCAAGCTCGCAGCCCTCGGCGACACGACGGGAGGCGACCTGTTGCAGAACTCGATCGATGTCGTCGCCCGCTATCGCGCCGAGAACAAGCGCTCGGTGACCAACCCCGACGTACCGGCCGCGATCGTCGTCTACGCCGACACGCTCGTCGTCGACGATGTCGCCGGCACCGCGCAGGTCGACTACTGCCGGATCGGTTCGAACATCCTCGTCGAGGTCGGCGGCAACGCCGACGGCACCGACCTGGTGCTCGACGACACCGTCAACACCTACATCGAGCGTTCCTCGCTCGTCTTCGAGGGCGACCACTGGATCGAAACTGGCGGCGTGGAACTCGAGTTCCTCGAAGGAGCGACGGCATGTCCAGAACGCGGGTGATCCTCACGCTCGTCCCTGCGCTCGCGCTCGGGCCGGCGCTCCTGCTCGTCGACAGCGGGTCGAGCTGCGCCGACGACGATTCGCGCAACACGATCAGGGCGACGGTCACCGAGGTGGTGGTCGACGTGGATCCCGACCCGGAGCCGGAGCCGATCCCGTGTGGGTGGTACTACCCACCGTCGTCGGAGGAGGAGGCCGAGGTCTACAACGTCGTGACCGACATCGTCACCACGATCACGGGCATCTTCTTCCGGTCGACGACCGTCACCATCACCTACTTCTACGACGACGGCGTTCTCAACCGCTGGAACGGCAACGCCGGGCGCTTCGAGTGGCGCCCGGTGGCCGATTGCACCGGAGCGACCCACCCGAACGGGGTCAGCACCGGCGACGTGCGATACACCCCGACCGAACCTCCCGACCCGTCGATCCTGCTCACCCGCACCACGGTCACCGTCACCGAGGAGATCGACGTCCCCCCGCCCCGCATCAGCCCGGCCGAGTCGGCGGCGATCAACCTCGGCCTCTGGCTCGGCGTCGAACCGGTTGCGCCGGTGGTCGCCCGCGCCGAGCTGGGCCCGCTGTGGGCCGAGACCACCGCCACCCTCGAATCGACCACGTTCGACCTCGGCGACGGCACGACGATGACCTGCGCGGGTAACGGCACACCGATCCCCGGCGACCGCCTCGACTCGCTCGACGAGGGCCCCTGCGGCCACACCTACCGTGATCTCGACGACCTCGACGTCGGCGAGATCACCATCACCGCGACCTGGGCGATCACGTGGGAACTGTCCGACGGGCGAACCGGTCGGGAGCCGGCGGACATCGTCCTCGCGACCACCGTCCCGTACGAGGTCTTCGAGATCCAATCGGTCGGCGTCGGCGACTGACCGGCCGCACAATTGATCCAGCGGAAACACCGGGCTGCGAGAATGGGTGCATGCGTGTTGATGCGAACTTCTACGGCTCGGTACCGATGCCCGATGCTGGCAACGACGGCCCCGAGCCCGTCGATCGGCGATATGGCAACGCCGATTTCCTCGCCTGCTACGACCGCCTCACCCACTGGGCGAAGACGATGGACCGTCTCGGCTACGACACGATGTGGCTCACCGAGCACCATTTCCAGTACGAGGGCTACGAGGTCACGCCCAACCTGATCCTGTTCGGGTTGCACCTCGCCAAGGAGACCGAGCGGCTCCGGCTCGGTCAGATGTTCAACGTCGTGCCGCAGTGGCACCCGCTGCGCCTCGCCGAAGACGCGGCCATGATGCAGATCCTCACCGACGACCGCATGCAGTTCGGAGTCGGCCGCGGCACGGTGCCGCGCGAGGCGCAGTCGCTCGGTGGGGTGGTCGCCTCGGGCGACAACGAGATGTCGGCCGAGCTCGACCGGATCAACCGCGAGATCTTCGAGGAGTCGATGGAGATCATCAAGGCGGCGTGGTCCAACGAGACGTTCTCGTTCACCGGCAAGCACTTCGTGCTCCCGCCGCCCGGCATCCCCGACCGCGGGTCGACCGTGCAAGATCTGACGCTGGTGCCGAAGCCGACCACGCCGATCGACGTGTGGCAGGCGGTCACCTCGCCCCCGACGCTCGACTACGCGGCTCGGGCGCGCCATCATGCCGTGCTGCCGGCGCGCGGGATCGAGAGCACGAAGCAGTGGTGGGACGACTTCGGCGACAAGGCCGCCGAAGGTGGGTGGGACATCGGCCGCAGTGACGCACGCTGCCTGGCGATCAACATGCACGTGGGCCCGACCCGTGAGGAGGCGATCCGCACCGGACGCAATGCGCATGACGAGTGGATCCGGTTCCTGGCGCCGTACGGCCGGTTCCGGGCGTACACGCTGCCGGACGGCAGCCCGGTGCCGTTCGACTTCCGACCGACGATCGAAGACTCGATCGAGCAGGACATGATGCTGATCGGTTCGCCGGAGGAGTGCGCCGATCTGCTCGGCCGCTACCGCGACGAGGTCGGTGTCGAACACGTCGTGCTGTTCTTCGACATGCCCGGCCTCACCCAGGAGCAGATGGACGAGCAGCTCGAGATGACCGCCACCGAGGTGCTCCCCAAACTCGGCGTCACCCTCGGCTGACCGACGCGGCGACATCGCCGGCCGCCCCAGACGTCGATGCAGGCCCTGTCGCGAACCTGAGACCCGCGGCCCCAGAGTCGCGACACAGCCCACCGGCACACGCGCTGTGTCGCGAACCTGAGACCCCCAGTCCCGAAACCGCGACACAGCCTCCGGCGAGTTCAGCCGTGTCGCAAGTCTGGGATCGCCAGCCCCAAGATCGCGACACGCCCCGGCGAGACGAGCCGTGTCGCGAACCTGAGACCCCCACACCCAACACCGCGACACGCCCCGGCGGGACAAGCCGTGTCGCGAACCTGAGACCCCCAGACCCACAACTGCGACACAGCCCACCGGCACACACGCGCCGTGTCGCGAACCTGGGATCCCCAGACCCAAATTCGCGACACGGCTGGCGGGGGTGGGGGACGGATGATCTGGCAGAGTGGCGACATGGCTCTCACCACGTACCGCATCGACCGCGACGGCGCCGATCGGCTGCTGATCCTGCTCCACGGTTGGAGCGCCGAGCAGCATCACCTCGCCGCCTACGTCCCACTCGTCGACCCCGACGAGCGGTTCACCGCCGCCTGCCCCCGGGCCCCACACGACCTGCCCGAGGGCGACGGCGCGTCCTGGTACGACCGCACCGACACCGGCCCCGAGCCGGCATCGTTCCGACAGGCGCTCGACACGCTCGACTCGTTCGTCGCCGACGAGATGGCCCGAGCCGGCGTCGGCCCCGAGCGGACCGTGCTGGGAGGGTTCTCCCAAGGCGGGTTCCTCGCGCTGGCGCTCTCGCTCCGATCGAACTCGCCCGCGTTTGCCGGCGTGTGGGCGATGTGTTGCGCGCTGCCCGAGGTCGACGGCATCGAACTCGAGCTCGCCGCAGGGTCCGGCAACGGGCGCCCGGCGTTGATCC
>CAXAWD010000451.1:0-3535 GCA_963972325.1 uncultured Acidimicrobiaceae bacterium | reverse complement strand
ATCGGCACCACCGCCGTGCAGGTCGATCGTGGTGCCGAGCTCACGCAGCGCGAGCGCGCTGCACTCGATGTGCCAACCGGGCCGCCCCGACCCCCACATCGTGTCCCACGCGGGTTCGTCGTCGGCCGACGGATGCCAGAGCACGAAGTCGAGCGGGTGGCGCTTGTTCGGGTCGTCGATCTGCCCGCCGCGCTGCTTGGCATAGTCGAGCATCTCGGCCTCGGTGTAGTGGCTCAGCGAACCGAACGACTCGAACTTCGTCACATCGAAGTACACCGATCCGCCCGCCTCGTAGGCGAACCCTCGGTCGAGCACCATGCCGATGAAGCCTCGGATGTCGGGGATCGCCGACGACGCCCGCGGGGTCGACGCGACCGGCAGCGCGTTGAGCGCGACCATGTCGCGTTCGAACCGGGCCTCTTCGGCCGCCGCGAGGTCGAGATAGTGCACACCGAGCTGGCGTGCCTTTTCGAACAGGGGGTCGTCGACGTCGGTGACGTTGCGGACACACTTGACCGTGTGCCCCTTGTCGATCAGGTGCCGCTGCAGCACGTCGTAGGAGATGAACGTGGCGGCGTGCCCCAGGTGGGTGGCGTCGTACGGCGTGATGCCGCACGTGTACATCAACACCGTCTCGCCGGGTTCGAATGGCACGATGGCGCGCCGCGCGGTGTCGTAGAGCTGGAGGGTGGCCATGCTCAGCCTTCCAACGTGCGCGGGTCGCCTTTGATTCCCGTCAGCTTCGGCGCCACGCGGGTCTTGTAGCGCACGTTCAGCTGCAGCAGCACCGCCGTGAACGCTTCGATCGCCGTGGCGTTGGACAGCTCGCCGGCGTCGAGCGGACGGCAGCCGGGGATGTGCTCGACGATGTCGCTGATCGCCGTCACCGCGGCAGGATCGTCACCGCAGATCAGGACGTCGCTCTCGATCGGTTCGCCGATGTGGCCGAGTTCGGTCGCCGGCAGGTGGTGGAACGCCGCAACGACGCGGCTCTCGGGCACAGCGGCCTGCACGTGTGCAGCAACGCTGCCGCGCGGCGGCACCAACGGCTGGAACTCCTTGCCGACCCGGATGAGGGCGTTGGCCATGCTGACGACGATCTTGCCGCGGAGGTACGACGAGTGGTCTTGCGCCATGGTGGCGGCCGAGTCCCACGGGGTCGCGATCACCACGATGTCACAATCCGCCGCAGCGGCGTTGTCGCCGTAGCCCAGCGACTCTTCGAGATCGGGGAAGCGCTCGACGAACGAATCTCGGCTCTCCATGGCTCGATACTTCGAGCGGGACCCGATCACCGAGTCGTATCCGACGCTGGCCAGCCGAGCAGCCAAGCTGCTGCCGGCCGGTCCGCTGCCACCGATCACACCGATTCGCATGCCACGAGCCTGGCACACCGGACCGGGTGATGACCTGGTCGAGTGGACGTCGAACTACCGAGCGATGGTCGTCGGGCGACTACGTTCCGGGGCATGGGAATCCTCGACGGCAAGAAGCTCGTGATCACCGGTGTCCTGACCGACGCGTCGTTGGCATTCGGTGTCGCCAAGATCGCGCTCGAGGAAGGGGCCGAGATCGTGCTCACCGGCGCCGGCCGGGCGTTGAGCCTGACGAAACGCACCGCCCGCAAGCTCGGTGACGACATCGACGTGTTCGAGTTGGACGTCACGGTGCCCGAGCACGTCGACGCGGTACGCGACGCCGTCGCCGCGAAGTGGGGCCGGGTCGACGGCGTCCTGCACGCCATCGGGTTCGCTCCGGAGTCGTGCCTCGGCGACGACTTCTTCGGAGCACCGTGGGAGGACGTCGCGGTAGCGATGCAGGTGTCCACCTACTCGCTCAAGACCCTCGCCGACGCCTTCGTCCCGCTGATGGACCAGGGCGGATCGTTGGTCGGTCTCGACTTCGACAACCAGCAGGCGTGGCCGGCCTACAACTGGATGGGCGTCGCCAAGTCGGCGCTGCAGAGCCTGTCGCGCTACCTCGCACGCGAGCTCGGCCCGCAGCAGATCCGGTGCAACCTCGTCGCCGCCGGCCCCATCAAGACGATGGCGGCCAAGTCGATCCCCGGCTTCCGGTTGTTCGAAGACACCTGGGACGGGCGAGCGCCACTCGGCTGGGATGTCCAGAACTCCGAACCCGTCGCCCGGGCCTGCGTCGCCCTGATGTCCGACTGGTTCCCGGCGACGACCGGTGAAATCGTCCATGTCGACGGCGGGTACCACGCAGTCGGCGCCTGACGCTGCGGGCGCCGCCGGCCGACCCCGAGGGGCGGCTCGAACTCGGTGTCAGCTGGCGCCCTTGCCGGCGAGCACCACCCAGACCGTCTTCGCGATCACCTTGAGGTCGTGGGCGAGCGACCAGTTGTCGACGTAGTAGAGATCGAGGCGCCGGTACTGCTCGAAGGTGGTGTCGGAGCGTCCCGACACCTGCCAGAGACCCGACAGGCCCGGCGGTACCTCGAGGCGCTTGCGGAGTTCGGGGTCCCATTCGGCGACTTCGTGCTCGAGTGCCGGGCGCGGCCCGACGAGGCTCATCTCACCGCGCAGCACGTTCCAGAACTGCGGGATCTCGTCGATCGAGAGCCGCCGGAGGGTTCGGCCCATGCGGGTGACGCGAGGGTCGGCCTTGATCTTGAACATCGGCCCGTTGACTTCGTTGAGCTCGCTCAACTCGTCGAGACGCTCCTCCGCGTCGACGCACATGGTGCGCAGCTTGATCATGTTGAACGGCGAGCCGTTGCGGCCGACCCGCTGCTGGCGGAACAGGACCGGACCGGGCGAGTCGAGTTTGATCAGCACGGCGACCACAGCGAGGACCGGCAAGCACAGGAGCAGGGCGATCGACGACAGCGCGATGTCGAAGGCGCGCTTGGCGTACATGCGCCATCCGGTGCGGACGGTGGGCTCGACATACATCAACACCTCGCCGTCCATCTCCTGTGCCCGCAATCGTTGGACGTCGATGTCGCGCACGTTGGTGGACAGCGCCACGTGCATCTTCGCATCGGTGAGCGCACGGACGACCGAGTTCACCTGATCACGGCTGAGCGACGCGATCGAGACGAGGGCACCGGAGGCGCCGTGCTCGCGCAGCGTGTCGACCGCCTGCTCGTAGCCGCCGAGGACGTCGACGCCGTCGCCTGCGTCACCCTCGTCGCCGATGAAGCCGACGACGTCGTAGGCGTCGGTGTCGTCGATCATCGACCGATGGAGCGATGCGGCGTGTGCGTCGCTACCGACGATGGCGACACGACGCACGGACCGACCGCGAGACCTGAGGCGCTGGAACACCGAGCGGGCGATCGAGCGCTCGGCGACGAGGCCGAACGACACCGAGCCGAACACGCCGATCACCCACGAGCGTCCACCGGGCTCGGCGCCGATGAGGTAGCAGGCGACGAGGTACGTCGCCATGGTCGCGGCGCCGGCGGTGAGGATCCGGCGGAGCTCTTCGCCCACACGCTCGACGCAACGGGCGAGGTAGAGCCGGTTGGCGACCAGCGCCGCCATCCAGGCGACGACGAGCGCCGAGAACT
>CAXAWD010000450.1:0-3543 GCA_963972325.1 uncultured Acidimicrobiaceae bacterium | reverse complement strand
GGCGACCGCCGATTCGCCCATCGAGTGGTGCACCGCCGCGAGCACGAGCCGTCCGAGCGATGCGATCGGCGTGTCGTTGCGCCGCTCGGCGAGCTCGATCGCTGCACGGGCATCGGCCGCGGCACCCTCCAGATCGCCGGCAGCCTGCCGAACCTGTGCCCGGGCGGCGTGCGGGCCGGCGAGGTAGGCCGTGCTCACGTTGTGTTCGTCGGTGGTTCGGAAGGCAGCATCGGCCCACCGCCCGGCCCCGTCGAGGTCATGGCGCTCGGCCGCCGCCATCGCCAGGTACGACTGGCACAGCACCGTCGGATACGGCACCCCCGCGTCGACCGCCACGGCGTGCGCGTGGTCGAGCGAGTCTTCGCTCGGCTCGCCCAGCCAGAACTCGACCACCCCCTGCAGCCATGCCACGGACGGTCCGGCGCGCGGCGGTAGCGGTTTCGACACGGCATCGGCGAGCTCGGACCGGCACGTCTCGAACACGCCTCGCAGCACCGCGCTGTAGGCGCGCAACAGGTGCGGCTCCCCCTGGCGCTGCGCGACCAGATCGGTCACCGAGTCGCCGTCGAGCAACGCTCCGGCACGGGCGGTCATCCGATCGATCGTGTCGAGGTCGCCCTCGATCACCGCCGACCATGCCCGCAGCAGGGAGATCTGCACCTCGTCGTCGGCGGTGGGTGCTGCGGGCAGCGAGCGATACCACCGGTTGACGGTCGCGTGCTGGCTCGAGTCCAGGAGCGACAACCGATGCCGGAGCAGGTGTTCGTAGACGAGTTCGGCGTCGCCGGACTGCAACGCATGCTCGATCGCCGCCGTGATGTCACCCGCCTCGATGTACGCGAGCGCGGCACGGCGGTGCGCATCGGCAACGGCTCCCGGCCCACCGCGCCCGAGCTCGACGAGTAACCACTCGCGGAACAGGTGGTGATATCGGTAGTGACCCTCGCGCTGGTCGAGCGCGATCAGGAACAGGTTGGTACGGGCCAGGTCGGCCAGTCGTGTCGCCGAGTCGTCCCGCCCGAGCACCGCGTCGCAGATCGTGCCGTCGAGCCGAGCGAGCACCGCCGTGCCGACCAGGAACGAACGATCCTCCGCGGCGAGCTGCTCGAGCACCTCCGTGGCCAGGTACTCGCTCAGGTTCCGATCGTCGCCGGCGAAACGACGGATCGCGTCGTCGGCGTCGTCCGCCGCTCGCAACGAGAGGCCGGCGAGGTACAGGCCGGCCGCCCAACCCTCGGTGCGATCGAGCAGCGTGGCGAGCACCCGGTCGCCGAGTTCGAATCCGCACGCGTCGGCGACGATCGCCCTGCCGGCGTCGGCATCGACACGGAGGTCGTCACGGCGCACCTCGACGAGTTCACCGCGCACGCGACGGCGTCCCAGCTGGAGCGGCGGCTCGACCCGCGAGGTGAACGCGACCCCCATCGACGGCGGGCGCCGGTCGAGCAGCGCGGTCAGGGTCTCCTCCAACTCGACCGACGTGACCAGGTGCAGGTCTTCGAGAACGAGGGTGACCGGATGACCGTCGAGGCGGACCAGGAGTGGTTCGACGACCTCGGTCACGAACGGCACGCCGGTCGACCGGAGCGCGTCGAGCAAATCGCCGACGTCGACGTCGGTGGCCGCGCCGACCGCCGTGACGACGTGTGCCCAACAGCGGCTCGGGTCGTTGTCGAGCGCATCGAGCTGGACGTATGCCACCGGCGTCCGGTGCGTGTCCAGCCATTGGGCGACCACTTCGGACTTGCCCCACCCGGTCGGGGCCACCACCGCCCGCACGCGCTCCGGGCCGGCGGCCTCGAGCAGTTCGACCAGGTCGGACCGCGGCACCGTGCGCGGCCGCGGCGACGGGGGCGTGAGTTTGGCCGCCAGCACCGCCGGCGCCGGGCGTTGGCGAACCTCGGACATCTCGCCAGCTCACTGTAGGCGGCAGCCCGTTCACCGAACCAGGAACACCCACCCTCGGGGCGGGGTGGGTGAGGCGCCCCCACCCACACGGCGTCGATCGTGGACACCGACAACGACAACACACCACGGGAGGTGAGCCATGGCAGACCAGGAGATCCGCATCGGCGTGGCCGGACGGATCGGCGACCACACCGCACGGATGCTCGGCGGCCGAGTCGAGCAGGACACCGACGGCTTCGAACTCGTCGTGCCGTACCTCGACCAGGCCCAGGTCACCGGGCTGCTGATGCGGCTCGACGACCTGCACATCGGGTTCCGCCGGGTCACCGTCGCCCCCACGAACCCCTCTCCCGACCACCAAGACCCCGACACACACGAAGGAGCACGGCCATGACCGTCACCACCCCATCCACCATCACCCCGCTCCCGTCGACCGACTCCCGACCCGGGTTCGGCTCGACCTCACGATTCGGCGCCGCTCGTGTCGCCGGGCTGCTCTACCTCACGATCATCGTGTGTGGGCTGTTCGCCGAAGTCGGCGTCCGCTCCCGGCTGGTCGAACAGGGCGACCCCACGGCGACCGCCGCCAACATCCTCGAGCACCCGACCCTGTTCCGGGCGGGCATCGCCGCCGACATCGTGATGCTGCTGTGCGACGTCGCGATCGCGGTCGTGCTCTACCAGTTGCTCCGTCCGATCAGCCGCACGCTGTCGCTCGTCGCCGCCGCGTTCCGGATGACCCAGACCGCCGTGCTCGGCCTCAACCTGCTCAGCATGTTCCAGGCGCTGCGGGTCCTCGACGACGCCGAGTACCTCGACACGTTCGGACCCGCACAGCTCGACGCACTGGCGCTGCTGTCGCTCGACGCTCATCGCTACGGCTACATCCTCGGCCTCATGTTCTTCGGCGTGAGCACCGTCGTCGTCGGTGCCATCGTCCGACGTTCCGGGCGCACGCCGTGGGCCCTCGCTCTCCTGCTGGTCGTCGCCGGCCTCGGCTACCTCGCCGACGGTGCGATGTTCTTCATGATCCCGGGCTACGACGGGTCGGCCTCGGCGATCGTGCTGGCACCGGCCCTCATCGCAGAACTCTGGTTCTGCGGTTGGCTCCTGACCAAGGGCCGTTCGTTCGACGAGCTCACTGCGCACGAGAGCCCCGCCCGATGATCGAGATCACGAACCTCACCAAGACGTTCGGTGACCGGACCGCGGTCGACGCCGTCAGCTTCGGCGTCGCCGCCGGCCGGGTCACCGGGTTCGTCGGCCCCAACGGCGCCGGCAAGTCCACCACCATGCGGATGATGGTCGGGTTGACCCGGCCGGACCGGGGCACCGTCCGCTACGCCGGCACGCTGTACGCCGACCTCCCGGCGCCGGCCCGCGCCGTGGGCGCCGTGTTGGACGCCCGGTCGATGCATCCCGGTCGAACCGCCCGCAACCACCTGCTGGCAGCGGCCGCCCTCAGCGACATCCCGGCGCAGCGAGTCGACGAGACCCTCGACCGGGTCGGCCTCACCTCGGCCGCCGACCAGCGAACCGGTGGGTTCTCGCTCGGGATGCGCCAACGGCTCGCCCTTGCCGGCGCCCTCCTCGGCGAGCCGGAGGGGCTGTTGCTCGACGAACCCTCCAACGGGC
>CAXAWD010000449.1:0-3579 GCA_963972325.1 uncultured Acidimicrobiaceae bacterium | reverse complement strand
CGTCCGACCTTGACCACCGGGTTGAGCGAGGTCATCGGGTCTTGGAAGACCATCGCCATCTCGGCGCCCCACATCGCCTTCATCTCCTTGGGGGATCGGCCGATCAGTTCGATGCCGTCGTACACCACCGAGCCCGTGGTGATCGCGTTGCCGGCCGTGTTGAGGCCCATCACCGAGCGTGACAGCACCGTCTTGCCGGAACCCGATTCGCCGACGACGCCGAGGGTGGTGCCCCGGCGGAGGCGGAACGACACCCCGTCGACCGCCTTGACCGCGCCGGCGGGAACGCGGAAGTGGGTGCGCAGGTCGTCGACCACGAGCAGGTCGTCGTCGCTGGATGTGTGCCTGCCGTGCGTGTTGGCGTCAGCCATGACCGTCAACGACGATTCCCCCCGTTCGATTTCCCCGACGGCCACCCCCAAGCGCCCGCCCTGACCTGTCCCGGTCGGTGACCGATGTCATCGAGTGTGACATCCGTCGCACCGGTTCCCATCATTGTGGCTGGTCTGACCATCCGACGTCGAGTCGGGGTGCGGAAACCGGGTCAGGCGAGCAGACGCCGGCGGCTCAGGTAGTCCTCACGGTTGATGTAGCACCCGCACAGGTGCCGGTGACCGGTGTAGGAGAGGCGACCGTGGAGCACCCGCCAGTTGTCGAACAGCATCGCCTCGCCGGGCGGGTTGACGCGACGCCACTGCAGGCGGGAGTCGTCGAGTCGGCGCTCGAGCGCCCGCAGGGCGTCGTAGAAGCGCTGCATCTCGTCGAACGGGAGCGTGAACGGTGCCCGGTCCGCGTTGTTGAACGACACCTGTTCGAGCATCCCGTCGGTGCCGTGCCGGAACACCGGGCGCGAGGCGCGGAGGTCGACGCCGTCTCCGACGTAGCGTCCCGGCACCTCGACGGTCGACAGGACCTCGTACGCCTCCGGATCGGCGACGCGCAGCTGTGCCGCGACGCGGAACCCGTCGACCATCGTCGACTCACCGCCCGTTCCGTCGAACGCGAGGCAGTGCAGGAGTTGGAGGCCCGGGGCATCGAGGCTGTAGGTGCCGTCGGTGTGGGGGCGTAGCTCGGTGTTCGTGTACGCCGTGTCGGCCTTGGCCAGGTCGGCCCGGAAGTCCCACATGCCGCCGAAGATCGTCTCGCGGACGTAGCCGACGCGCCGGGCGAGACGCTCGGTCGCCTCGACGGACGGCGGCGTGCCGATGACCATGCAGAAGCCGAACCTGGCGACCAGGTCGAGCCAGCGGGCGACGCCGTCGTCGTCGTCGATCACCTCGTCGTAGACGACCGTGGGCCACTCGTCGAGGATCGACGTGCCGTCCCACAGCACCCGCTCGGTGTACACGTCGTCGAGTCGGTCAGGGGAGCGGTGCACCGCCAAGAAGTCGAGCGGCAACACCGAGTCGGGGTGGTCGTGGTCGCTCCATTCGATGACGACCGCGACGTCGGTGCTGGTGATCGCGGCCGCGGTCAGCGACGGGTCGACCTCGGCGGTGGCCAGTTGGCGCTGTCGTGTGTCCGGGTGGAGCGTGGCCGGGTCGTGCGAATGGTCGCGGAGCCAGAGCCAGGAGTGCTCGCTGATGCTGCCGTCGGCCCACTCGATGCGGAGACGGTCGGCCTCCCGGTCGAGGCGTTCGATGCCGATCACCGTGTCAGTCAACCACGGGTTCGGCCGGGTCGGGTCGCCGGGGTGCGGCGCCGGACTCTACGGTGCTGAGCGTGACGAACGAGACGAACCGGGTCGCCTACGACGAGTTCTCGATGTTCCACGAGAACGCCGCCGAGTGGGGGTTGCCGTACGACGCGCCGCCGACCGTCGCGCGCATCGAGACGTCGCTGCGCGACGGTCGATCGCTGAGCACGTTGCGGTGGGGTACGGGCGACCCCGAGGTGGTGCTGATCCACGGCGGGGCGCAGAACGCGCACACGTGGGACACGGTCGCGCTCGCGCTCGGCCGCCCGCTGATCGCTCCCGATCTGCCCGGTCACGGGCACTCGGGCAGCCCGGCACCCGGCGTCGGCGCCAGGCCCGACGCGAACGCCACCGACCTCGTCGAGGTGATCGATGCGCTCGCTCCGAACGCGGAGCTCGTGGTCGGCATGTCGCTCGGCGGGCTGACCGCGATCGCGTTGGCGGCCGCCCGGCCCGATCTCGTTCGGCGGCTGATGCTCGTCGACATCACACCCGGCGTCACCGGCGACAAGGCGAAGGCGATCCACGACTTCGTGCGCGGCCCGGCGACGTTCCCGAGCTTCGACGACCTGCTCGCCCGCACGATGGAGTTCAACCCCACACGATCGGAGAGCTCGCTGCGGCGCGGCATCCTCCACAACGCACTCCAGCTCGACGACGGCAGCTGGGTCTGGCGCCATCGGCGCGACGACTACACGGCCATGGGCGACACCGACGACCCCGAACAGCGGCCCGACATCACCACGCTGTGGAACGATCTCGAATCGTCGGTGGTGCCGTTGACCCTGGTGCGCGGCACGCGTGAGCAGTCGGTCGTCGACGACGCCGACGTCGCCGAACTCCGGCGGCGCCGCCCGGATGCAGCCGTCGTCGAGGTCGATGCGGGGCACAGCGTTCAGGGCGACCAGCCGATCGAACTGGCCCGCATCATCGAAGCGGCGCTGGGAGGAGCATGATGGCCATCGACTACGCCGAGCGGTTCCCGAGCTTCACCTACGACCGCCCTCGCGACGGCGTGCTGCGGGTCACGTTCGACGCACCGGGGCTCAACTCGGTCGGGCCCGACGCCCACCGCGAGATCGCGGAGATCTGGCTCGAGGTCGATCGCGACCCCGACGTGCAGGTCGCGATCCTCCAGGGTGCCGGCAAGGGGTTCTCCGCCGGCGGCAGCTTCGAGCTGATCGACGGGATGATCAACGAATACGCCACACGCACCCGTGTGATGCGCGAGGCCCGCGACCTGGTGTGGAACGTCGTCAACTGTTCGAAGCCGATCGTGTCCGCGATCCACGGGCCCGCCGTCGGTGCCTGGCTCGTCGCCGGGTTGCTCGCCGACGTGTCGATCGTCGGTCGATCGGCGAAGATCATCGACGGTCACACCCGACTCGGGGTCGCCGCCGGCGACCACGCCGCGGTCTGCTGGCCCTTGCTGTGCGGCATGGCGAAGGCCAAGTACTACCTCCTCACCTGCGACACGCTGACCGGTGAGGAAGCGGAGCGGATCGGGCTGGTGTCGCTGTGTGTCGACGACGACCGGGTGCACGACGAGGCGCTCGTGGTGGCCGACAAGCTGATGGCGGTCTCACCATCGGCGATGCGATGGACGAAGCACTCGCTCAACCATTGGTACCGATCGGCCGGTCCGGCGTTCGACGCCTCGCTCGCGCTCGAGTTCTACGGGTTCGGTGGGCCCGACGTGGTGGAGGGCCTCGCCTCCCATCGCGAGAGACGTCCGCCGGACTTCACCGGCCCCACGTCGGAGTAACGCCGACGCGCGTCAGATCGCGACGGGCTCGTCGACCAGCTCGGTCGCCGGCACGCGCTGCAGGCCGCCGGCCCGGAGTTCCGCGAAGGCGGGCACCGGGTCGGGGTCTTGGAAGTAG
>CAXAWD010000448.1:0-3581 GCA_963972325.1 uncultured Acidimicrobiaceae bacterium | reverse complement strand
GCATCGCCGCGTTCTCGGTGCTCGCCGCCTTCATCCCCGAGTACGCCCGCACGGTCGGCCTCGCCGGTTCGGCCGGGCTGTTCCTCGTGTACAGCGCCGTGAGCCTGGTGCTCCGAGTCGTCGGCGCACGCCTGCCCGAACGATTGGGTGAGCATCGTATGGTGACGATCGCGCTCGGTTCGCTCGCCACCGGCCTCGCGTTGATCAGCCTCGTGACCGAGCCGTGGGCGCTGTGGGTCGGCGCAGCCGTCATCGGCGTGGGCATGGCCTTCCTGTATCCGTCGCTGATGGCGAACGTCGTGAACCGGGTCGACGATGGCGAGCGGGCGAGCGCGCTGAGCACCTTCACGATGTTCTTCGAGCTCGGCTCCGTGGTGGGCGGCGTCGTGCTCGGTGCGATCGGCGAGCTGTTCGACAAGCGGGCCGGCTTCTTCGGCGGTGCCGTGATCGCCGCGTTGGGCCTGGTGGCGCTGTGGCAGGCCGTCGTCGATTCGTCGGGCCGCTCGGGTGTCGAATCAGGCGTCGAAGAACTCGGCGCGGGTGAAACCGTGCCGGCCGGCCACCACTGACGACGGGAACGCCTCGATCCGTCGGTTGAGCCGTTCGACCCGCGAGTTGTAGAAGCGGCGAGCCGCCGCGAGTCGGTCTTCGGTGAGTGCGAGCTGTCGCTGGAGTTCGAGGAAGTTCTGCCGGCTGTTCAGCTCGGGGTATCGCTCGCGGAGCGCGACGACCTGGCGGGCGGCCTCGACCAACGGCGGCTCCCACCGGTTGGCGGCTCCCGGTGTGTGCGGCGCGGCCATCGCGGCGTCGTTGCGGGCGGCGAGCTCGGCGAGGAGTTGTCGTTCGTGGCCGGCCGACGCCTGGACGGTCTCGACGAGACGTGGGATCAGGTCGTGGCGCCGCTCGAGTTCCGCGTCGACGTCGGCCCAGCTGCCTTCCACGTCGTTGCGGGCTGCGACGAGCCGGGTGTGCGACACCCACCACGCGCCCGGGACGAGGACGGCCAGCACCACGACGAGCGCGATCACGTTCTGCACGTCAGGCCCCGTACAACTCGCCGAGTACGGCGGGCAGCTGCGCCCGCACCGACTGGGCCCATGCCAGCATGCCGGGCAGCTCGGCGACCTTCAGCTGGTCGCAGTGGCACAGCATCCACCGGTCGCGGAACTCGAACGTGACCGTTCCGCCGCCGCTCTGCGGCGACAGCATCCACGCGATCATCGGCGGATCGAGGAGCGAGATCGCGAACCGTTCGTCGTCGCAGCGGACGTGGTAGCGGTCGTTGAACGCGGCCGACTCGACCTCGATGTCGCGCATGCCGACGATGCGCTTCGCCTTCGACCACCAGTTCTCGGTACCGATCTTCAGATGGGGTGCCCGGAACGGCACCTCGACGAGCGCGGCGGTGAACCGGTACGTCTTCGAACTGTCGCCGGACTGCACGGTGTGCCGGTACTGAAAGACCGATCCCTGTCCCCCCGCCCGCCACATCTGCGCGGTGACCTTCTTGCGCTTGCCCGGATCGAACAGGTCGAAACCGAGCTGCGGCGGCGGTTTCGTCGACGTGTCGACCTGCAGGCCCGCCGCCTCGGCGATCGCACGCAACTTGGCCTTCTGATGCTGCTGGTAGGCGTACCCGGCGTAGATGACGCCGCCGCCGAACGCGAGCAGGACCAGGATGGCGACGACGTTCGTCATCGCTCGACCGCTCGCATGATCTCTGCCGGCGCCGTGTCGGTCACGGCGGCAACGGTAGTCGTCGTGATCCGGCTGCCGGGTGGTGGTCGCTGCACCAGGATCCGGGGTGGCAACGGCCACTACCCTCGGTGTCATGACCGAGACTTCCGACACCAGCGTCGACATCAAACCCCGCTCGCGCGACGTCACCGACGGCATCCAGAAGGCGGCATCGCGGTCGATGCTGCGTGCGGTCGGCCTGACCGACGACGACTGGGAGAAGCCGCAGATCGGCATCGCGTCGTCGTGGAACGAGATCACACCGTGCAACATGTCGATCCGTCGGCTGACCGAGGCGGCCAAGGACGGTGTGCGCAACGCCGGTGGTGTGGCGTTGGAGTTCGGCACGATCACGGTCTCCGACGGCATCTCGATGGGCCACGAAGGCATGCGCGCCTCGCTCGTGAGTCGAGAGATCATCGCCGACTCGGTCGAGTGCGTGATGCACGGCGAGCGCCTCGACGGCATCGTCGCCACCGGCGGATGCGACAAGTCGATGCCCGGCATGATGATGGCGATCGCTCGCCTCGACCTGCCCGGCGTGTTCGTCTACAACGGCTCGATCATGCCGGGGTACCTCAACGGCAAGGCGCTCGACATCACGTCGGTGTTCGAGGCGATCGGTGCGTGCGCCGCCGGCACGATCACACCCGACGAGCTGCACGCGATCGAGAAGAACGCGTGCCCGGGCGAGGGGGCATGTGGCGGCATGTTCACCGCCAACACGATGAGTTCGATCGGTGAGGCGCTCGGCCTGTCGCTCCCCGGTTCGGCGTCGCCGCCGGCGGTCGACCGTCGGCGCGAAGACGACGCAAAGCGTGCCGGTGCGGCCGTCGTCGAGATGCTGCGCACCGGGCTGCGCCCGCACGACATCCTCACGAAGGGAGCGTTCGAGAACGCGATGGCGCTCGCCAACGCGCTCGGCGGTTCCACCAACGCCGTGCTGCACCTGTTGGCGATCGCGAACGAAGCGGGTGTCGAACTCGACCTCGACGACTTCAACAAGGTCGCCGCCCGCGTGCCGCACTTCGCCGACATGAAGCCCGGCGGCAAGTTCCACATGAGCGATCTCGACCGCATCGGCGGCGTGCCGGTGGTGCTCAAGCACCTGCTCGAGGAGGGGTTGCTGCACGGTGACGAGGTCACCGTCACCGGCAAGACGATGGCGGAGAATCTCGCCGAGATCGACCCGCCGGCTCCCGACGGCACTGTCGTGTACCCGATCTCGTCGCCGATCAACAGCGAGGGTGGCCTCAACGTGCTCACCGGCTCGCTCGCGCCGCAGGGGTCGGTCGTCAAGGTCGCCGGCCTGTCCAAGGCGCAGCGCACGTTCGAGGGGCCCGCCCGTGTGTTCGACGGCGAAGACGGGGCCATGGCCGCCGTCATGGGTGGCGAGATCAACCCGGGCGACGTGATCGTGATCCGCTACGAGGGTCCGAAGGGCGGCCCGGGCATGCGTGAGATGCTGGCGATCACGGGGGCGCTCAAGGGCGCCGGGCGCGGCGGCGACGTCGCGCTGATCACCGACGGGCGCTTCTCGGGCGGCACCTGGGGATTCTGCATCGGCCACGTGGCACCCGAGGCGGTCGACGGCGGCCCGATCGCGTTCGTGCGCGACGGCGACACGATCAAGATCGACGTGCCGACGCTGACCCTCGATCTGCTCGTCGACGACGCCGAACTCGCCGCTCGCCGTGAGGGCTGGTCGCCCAACGCGCCGCGCTACACCACCGGCGTGCTCGCCAAGTACGCCCGGCTCGCCCAAGGCGCCGACAAGGGCGCGATCACCAACGTGACGTGACCTGATGCCCTCGAGAGCCCGATCGGCGCTGGAGGCGACGATC
>CAXAWD010000447.1:0-3583 GCA_963972325.1 uncultured Acidimicrobiaceae bacterium | reverse complement strand
CGACGAAGGCGTAACGCGATTTCTCGCTGCATTCCGTGCGCACCTCCGGGGCGACTGCCTTCCAGCTGTCGAGCGTGCTCCGTTCCGGCCACTCGGCGGACGAGAAGCGGCCGCCGGTGGCGGTCTGGTCGGATTGGAAGACGCGGAGTTCCTTGTCGTACTCGAGCCGGTAGCGCGCTGCGACGTATTGCTTCGACTTCTTCATCTCGACCTTGCGTCCTTCGTCGTCCTTCGTGACGTCGCGCAGGTTCGAGATGTAGTGCGTCGCCTGCCGGAGTGCGCCACCGTTCTGGTCGCGCAACGTGCCGGCGGCGAACTCGACGACGAAGTTGTGGAAGTCCTCGTCGAGGTCGTCGAGCTCGGTTGCCCCGTTCCCGCCCGCATTCATCATCGACCGCTGCAGGTCGGCGACATACCGCTCACCGCGGAGGTTCGACAGGTACTGCCAGAACATCCAGGTGTCGTAGCTCAGGGCGTGTATGGGGCGGTCGACGGAGCGACGATCGAACGCCCCCATCACCCGGTGTTCGTAGTTGTTGTCCGGGAACGCGACGTTCGAGAAGAAGTGGGCGCCACCCTCGCGGTACCACGCTGTTCCTGCCGGCACGGACATCGGGAACCCGTCGTAGTGCTGGACACAGTGCCACGCCTCGTGGGCGATCACTTGCTCGAACACCTCCGGGCCCTCCGCCCAGGCGTTGCCGAAGATGGTGATCGGGCAGTCTTCGGTGGTGACGGTGCCCCAGTAGGCGGTGACGGTCGCCACGCCGGCGATGCCGGCCGACTCCGAGATCTGGGCATCGGTGAGGACCAGGTCCATGTCGCCGAGCTCGCCGAGCCCCTCGTATGCGAAGACCGAGGTCTCGAGCGCGGCGAGGGCGACCGGACCGAGGTTGAGCGCCTGCGGATCGTCCTGGAACGAGCGTGGCACGAAGACCCTGAGCCGAACACCGCGCGAGGTACTGCTCAGCAGGTCGTAGCACTCGGCGAAGACGGCGGTGGGGTCGTACATATTCGGGTCGATCGTCGCACAGGCCTCTGACGCCTGTGCCGGCGCTGCGGCGAAGCCCTGCGGGCGGGAGAATCCCGCCGGAGCGGCACCGACGGCGTCGCGAGCCGAGGCCGGGGGTGCGAAGAACTGGTAGTACGACCGCAACGTCGCGAGCTCGTCTTCGCTGAACTCGCCGCTGAGCGCCAGGGCGTTGGCCCGTTGGAGCACGTGGCCGAGGTCGGGGTAGAGCACATCCGCCACGCCGGGGACCTGGTCGCCCGGGACGATGCCGAGAACCCACCCGAGCACGTCCGTCAGTCCTTGGCGTTCGTCCCAGATGCCCGCCTCGATGCCGAAGTCGACCACCTCGTCGTAGGTGACCGGGCCCAGCGCACGCACCTCGTCGCTGATGATGTTGCCGTCGGCATCGACCTCGACGACGCCGTCGACGATCGGTCGTGGCAACGTCGTCGGCGGTGCCGCCGGCTCGTCGGCCGGAGCCGTCGTGGATCCTGCCGACGGTGCTGTCGTCGAGGCAGCCTCGTCGGGTTCACCGTCCGGGCTCGTCGTGTCGGTCGCAGGGTCGCCCGGAGCAGTGGTGGTGGCCGATGAGCTGTCGGGCGTAGCCGTCTCGAGATCGGTGCCGCCCGAACAGGCTCCGATGACCAGGGTCCCGGCGATGAGCAGCGCTGTCGTCCGGAGTCGCATGGAATCGACCATAGTGGCAAGGCCAGAATCAGTTGAGGGCGGCAACCGAGCCCTCGCGAGATGTGAGCACCGTCACTCGGTATCAGTAGGGCCAGTCGGGTTCTTCTCGGCCGAGGCGGCGGAGGAGTGTGCCCACGCCCAGCGTGAGGGCGACCTTCAGCGCGAGGTTTTTGGCGAACCATGGAAGTTGGAGGAGTTGCCTCGCGGCGTTCGTCGGACGGCTCACGTGGCCGGTGGCCCGGTACGTGGACAGGGAGCGTGACCGGCCTTCGTACGTCCAGCGGCGGCTGAGCACGAGTTCGCGCAGGATGGCGAGGGTCACGCCGATGCTGCTGAAGCTGTCGTGGATCAGCATCGTGCCGCCGTCGCGAACCCGGGCGCCGTAGCGGAGAATGTCGGCGCGAGCCGGGCTGTACCGATGTGCCCCGTCCACGTAGAGCACGTCGATCTGGCCGTCGATGTCGGCGAGGGCATCGTCGCTGAACGTGCGGAGATGGGTCACCCGGTCGGCCACACCGGCAGCGGCCAGGTTGCGGTTGAAGCGGTCGTGGTCGTCGTCGGCCTCGGCTTCGAACCCGTCGATCTCCTGCGGGCCACGGTCGTTGCCGGCGTGTGGGTCGATCGCAACCACCGTGGCATCGGGTGAACACGCCGACGCCAGCACGATCGTCGAGCGTCCGTGGAAGCTGCCGATCTCCACGATCGTGCCGCCCGGCGGGCACGCCGCCGCAGCGTCGTACAGGGCACGGGCCTGGCCCTCGGTCATCCACCCGTCTACGTCGGCAACGGCCGACCAGGCCTGGTCGAACGACCTCACGCGTACACCGCCAGGCCGTACACGATCACCCAGATCAGCCCGAGGATCTGGAGCACCCGGTCGCGACCGAACACCTCCTCGGGCGCCGCGCCCTGGCCTTGCTCGAGCACGAGCGCGTAGCGCAGGAAGGCGGTGAGGATCGGCACCACCGACAGCTCGTAGTAGGGCAACTCGGAACCGGACAGCGACTTCGTCTCGAACGCCCACACGCAGTAGCTGACCAGCGCACCGCCGCACGACACGGCCAGCACGAACCGCAGATAGCCCTCGCTGTACTCGTCGAGGGTCGTACGAACGCCTCCGGCCTCGTCACCGAGGTCGCGCTGCTCGGCGAACCGTTTGCCGGCCACGATGAACAGCGACCCGAACGTGGTGACGAGCACGAACCAGCTCGACATCGGCACGTCGACCGCGACCGCCCCCATCGAGGCACGCAGCACGAAGCCCGAGGCGATCGCGACGAGGTCGATGACGGCGATGTGCTTCCAGATCGCGCTGTACGTGAGCGTGATGAACATGTAGATCGACACGACGGCGACCGCACGCCACTCCCCCGTCAGGGCTGCCAATCCGATCGCCACCGCGGGCAGCAGCGTGCCGAGCACGCGGCCGGTCGTGAGACTCACCTCGCCGGCCGCGATCGGTCGCTGCGACTTCGTCGGATGCGACCGGTCGGCCTCGACGTCGAGCACGTCGTTCCAGAAGTACGTGCCGCTCGCCGCCAGACAGAACGACACGAACGCCAGCACGGTGACACCGAGGTCGCCGGGTTGGTCGAGCACTCCGGCGGCACCGGGCGCGGCGAAGACGAGGATGTTCTTCAGCCACTGTTTGGGCCGGGCGGTGCGGAGGATCGGGTGCATGGCAGGGTCAGGGCGCCACGCTAGCCAGCGGTTCCCTGACCCAATGCGGATGGTCGGCGGCGGCGAGCAGCTCCCGGTCGCCGGTCGAGTCGCCGTACGCGAACAGCGTCAGATCGGCACGGCCGAGCCCGTCGCCGGCGAGCCATGCATCGAGGCGGCGCACCTTCTCGGGCCCCCGGCAGTTCGGGCCGTCGAGGCGGCCGG
>CAXAWD010000446.1:0-3592 GCA_963972325.1 uncultured Acidimicrobiaceae bacterium | reverse complement strand
GTGAGCGCCTCCAGCACGTCGGGGTAGGCCTCGGCGCCGGCGGCGTAGAGGCGGTACACGTCGCCCGTGAGCGTGCTGGCCCACGGTGCGATGATCCCGGCACCCGCCGCCGTGGCGCGCCCGATGCGCGCATCGTCGATCAGTGTCACGGTGGCGCCGGCCCGGGCAGCCGCGAACCCCACCGCGGCGCCCGCCACGCCCGCCCCGACGACGGCGACGTCACTCATGTCGTGACCCGCTCGGTGAGTGCACGCCACAGCGCCTCGACGTTGGCCCGTTCGGTCGTGCGGGCGCCGATGCTGACCCGTACCACCGACCGCCCGTCGAGCACGGTGCGGGTCACGTATGACTCGCCGCTGTCGTTGATGTCCGCGATCAGGGCATCGGTCGGAGCGTCGTCCGGGCCGGCGACACGGAGGCACAGCAGGTTGAGGGGGTGCGGTGCGACGATCTCGAATCGGGGGTCGGCGGCGACCCACGACGCGAGTGCTCCGGTGAGGGACACATCGCGCCGGATGCGCTCACGGATCGCCTGCACACCGTCGAGTCGGATGGTGAACCACAGCTTGAGTGCCCGGAACCGGCGGCCGAGCGGCACCTGCCAATCGCGGTAGTCGATCGCCCGCCCGGACTCGGCCGCCTCCGAGCGCAGGTACTCGGGAAGGATGCTGAGCGCGCCGAGGAGCGCCGACCGGTCGGTCACCCAGAACAGCGTGCAGTCGAAGTTCACGCCCATCCACTTGTGCGGGTTGGTGGCGTAGCTGGCGGCGCGGTCGAGGCCGTCGTTGACCCAGCGGTACTCCGGTTCGAGGGCGGCGATGCCGCTCATGGCGCCGTCGACGTGGAGCCAGACGTCGTGCTCGTCGCACACGTCGGCGATCGCAGCCGTCGGGTCGAACGCCATCGAGGACGTCGTGCCGTGGGTGGCGCACGCGAAGAACGGGATGAACCCGCCCTGGACGTCGGCCTCCACCGCGGCAGCGAACGCATCGGGGCGCATCGCGAAGTCGTCGTCGTGGTCGATGATCCGGATCCGGTCGGTGCCGATGCCGGCGATCCGGAGCCCCTTCTCCAGCGACGAGTGGGCCTGGGACGAGATGTAGGCCGTCAATCGATCGGTGTCACCGGTGGCGTTGACCGTGCCGGCGGTCGCCTTCCATCGGGCTGCGAGGATCGCGACCAGCGCGGCTTCGCTGGCCGAGCCCTGGATCACGCCGCCGCCCCGCTCGCTGGTGGAACGGAAGTGATCGGGCAGCCCGAGCAGCTCCTGCATCCAGTCGAGCATCAGCGTCTCGATCTCGGTGCAGGCGGGCGACGTCACCCAGCTCATGCCCTGCACGCCGAGGCCCGCCGAGAGCAGCTCGCCGAGGATCGACGGGTACGACGTGTTGGCCGGGAAGTACGCGAACCAGTTCGGGTGCTGCCAGTGGGTGATCGTCGGCACGACGACCCGTTCGACGTCGGCCATCACATCGGCCCATGACTCGGGCTCGGTCGGTGGGTGCTCGGGGAGCATCGAACGCACGTCGCCCGGCTCCACGTCGGGCACGATGCGCCGTTCGCCGACGTTCTCGAGGTAGTCGGCGATCATGTCGATCAGCTCGTAGCCGTTGGAGCGGAACTCGTCGGGGGTCACGTCACGACGTTACGCGCTCTCGATGGTCGACGGACTTTCGGCTCTGGCGGTCGAGTGGGCCCGAAGGGAGAGTGAGGTCATGGACGGATTCAGCTACAGCGTCATCGCGTCATCGCTCCATGATCGGGCATCGGTCGACCGCATCACCGAACCGTTGCGTCGGCAGCTCGACTCCCTCGGCGGCGAGGTCGCCGATGTCGACGAATCACTCGACCCCGCCCGGCCGCACGTCGTCGTCGTGGCGACCGGCGGCACCGAACAGGCGGTGCTCGATCTGGTCCATCGCCGTCGGGCCGACGTGCCGTGGGAGCCCGTGGTGCTCCTGGCGCACCCCCTCCACAACAGCCTGCCGGCTTCGATCGAATCGCTGGCCCGTCTGCGGATCGACGGCGTGCGCGGTCGCATCGTGCAGGTGACCGATCTGGCAGCCGACGCGGCCGCCCTCGCCGAGACGATCGCCGACCTCCACGCACTGTTCGCGATGCGCGGATCGAGGCTCGGCCTCGTGGGGGAGCCCTCCGAATGGCTCGTCGCGAGCGTGCCCGACGTCGACCACCTCCGCGAGCGGTGGGGAATCGAGCTCGTCGACGTCGACATCGGCGGCACGATCGGCCGAACCCGCGAGGTGGGGGTGGCCGAGGCTCAGCCGGTCGCCGTGCGGTTCACCACCAAGGGTGCGCCGACCGAGGACACCGTCGCAGCCGCCGCGCTGCATCCGGCGCTCGTAGCCACGATCGAGGACGCGGACGTCGACGCCGTTGCGGTTCGCTGCTTCGACTTCATCACCGAACTGTCGACGTCCGGGTGCGTGGCGCTCGCCGAACTGAACGACACGGGCGTCGTCGCCGGGTGCGAGGGTGACGTCGCGTCGACCGTCGCGATGATGCTCGTCCGCGCCCTGTTCGACCAGCCGAGCTGGATCGCGAACCCGGCCCGGATCGACACCGCCGACAACTCGCTCATTCTCGCTCACTGCACCGTCGCCCCCTCGATGGTCGACGATCTGGAGCTGCACACCCACTTCGAGAGCGGACTCGGTATCGGCCTGCGCGGCACGTTCGCTCCCGGGCCGGTCACGCTGCTGCGATTGGGGGGCACGTCGCTCGAACGGCACTGGTTCGCCGAGGCCGAGATCGTCGGCACCGGGAGTTCACCCGATCTGTGCCGCACCCAGGTGCGGCTCCAGGTCGCCGACGACCGACCGGTCGGCCGTCTCCTCGACGACCCGCTCGGCAATCACCTGGTGATGGTGCAGGGCCATCACGGCGACCGGCTCGAGGACTGGTGGCGGATGGCGTTCGGTGATCAGTGACCGGCGGCGACGCGTCTCTCTTGCGCTGCCTTGGCCTTGCGGGCACCGACGACGATGCGCCAGGTGATCAGCGCCAGACCGGTGAGGATCGCGAGCAGCACGAGCGTTTGGTGCCAGCCGCCCCGCGCCTCGCTGCCGCACCCCGGCTTGGGGATCGCGCTGATGCATTCGCTGATGTCACGGTCGACCGGGATGAACTCGTTCTCGGCGAGATCGGATCGGCTCGGGGCCTCGACCAGCCCGTCATCGGCGACGTCGGCCACGGGCGTCGGCTGGGTGATCGTGTCGGCGAGACCGTACATCTGCACCGCCAGGGCGACCACGCACAGGCCCGCCAGGACGAGCGCCACACGGCGCCGCGTCGGCATCGCTCGCCAGATGCTCATGGGTTTGGCCACCCCAGTTGTCTACCATCGGAATCTTGAACACCGACGCCGCCCCAGAGCTCGATGCAGCGACCACGCATGACACCGTGTTGGTGGTCGACTTCGGCGCTCAGTACGCCCAACTGATCGCCCGCCGGGTGCGCGAACTCGACGTCTTCTCCGAGATCGTCAACCATCGCATCACCGCCGCCGAGATCACCGAACGGGCCCCGGCCGCGATCATCCTCTCGGGCGGCCCGGCGAGCGTCAACATCGAGG
>CAXAWD010000445.1:0-3618 GCA_963972325.1 uncultured Acidimicrobiaceae bacterium | reverse complement strand
AGCGCGACCCGTTCGCCGTTGCCGACCGAGAAGGAGATGTCGCGGAACAACTCGTCACCGCTCGGGAGCTTCCACCCGAGCCCCGCCACCTGGATCGATGCCACGGCCGCCGATGCTAGGGGGCACAGGCGCCGGCACCCCGCTGGGATTCAGGCCGGTCAGTCGGGGACGTGGGTGATCGCGGCGGAGTAATGGTTGGTCTGGATGAGGTCGCCGGCGGTGAGGACGAGGTCGACGGCGAGGGCGCCGAGCGTGTCGGGCACCTCCATCGACACCGAGCCGACGCGCACGCACTCGTCGGCGGGCACGTCGCCGCCGAACCGCCAGCGCCGCGACCCACCCGACCACGATGCGGTGACGTCGACGACAGCGCCGTCGATCTCGTGGCGCAGGTCGTTCTCACCGGGGGCGACGATCTCCGGCGGTCGATCCGCGACCACGATGACGGGCTCGCACGCTCGTTTCAGCGCTTCCCATCCGAGCTTCGGCACACGTTCATGGTCGAGCACGCTCCACGACACGACCGGTGCCGGGTCGTTGAGCGCGAACATGCAGAAGCCGCCGGCCGGCCGGTACTTCAGACGTCGGAGCAGCTCGATGTGGTGGCGGAGGAGTTCGGCCTGGTACCGCTGCGTCGCCTGCCGCCAGGCATCGAACGTCGGGAAGTCCGCCGGTGGCACCCGCTGGTCGAACACCCACTTCTGCAGCCCGTGCCGGGTCGCGAGCGTGTCCCAGTCCAGGTCGGGCCAAGCCTCGGCGTCGATGAAGTCGGCGGTGTCGGGCACCGCCTGAGCACCGAACTCCGACATGAACCGCACCACTCTCGGCACGGTGGCGGCGAGCCGTTCGATGTCGCGGGCGTCGCCGTGGTACCACCCGAAGTAGAAGTGGCTGTCGGTGCCGTCGAGCAGCGGGAGGTGGGGGAGGACGCCCGAGTGCGGGACGCACAGCCGGGTCGGGTCGGCGCGCTCGAACGAGCGGCGCACCCAACGATCGAGCACGGTGCGGTTCCACGACGGCAGCTGGTGTGCGGCGAGGTAGCGGAGTCGTGACTTGGTGCTGTCGCCCTCGATGCCGATCGCGACGGCAGCCGGGTCGTTGTGCGCGTTCCACTGGATGATCGACGGGTGGTGTCCGAGCTGGTCGACCGCCGCTTGGGCCTGGGCGATCGCCTGGTCGCGAACCGATCGGGCGTACCCCCATTGCAGCGGGAAATCCTGCAGGAGCAGCATGCCGAGTTCGTCGGCTGCGTCGTAGATCGCCCTCGGTGCGATGTGGCCGTGCACGCGCAGGGCATCGAGCCCGGCCTCGACCGCGAGTTCGATGTCGCGCCGCATCTCGGCCGGCGAGGCGTCGGCGAGCCCTGCCCTGGTCGGCAACAGGTTGGCGCCCTTGAGGAACAGGCGCTCGCCGTTGACCGAACACGACCAGTTGTTCCAGGCGACGACCCGGAGCCCGGTGCGTCGGATCCGTGAGTCGCTGATCCGGCCGTCGATCTCGATCTCGACCTCGACCGTGGTGAGCGGCTGGTCGCCCAGCGAGCGGGGCCACCACAGGCGCGGGTTCGCGATGTCGACGCTCCAGTTGACGTCGTTGGGGCCGGCGGCCAACCGTTGCTCGGTCTCGGTGACGACCTCGCCGTCGACGAAGGTGCGGACGACCACCGATCGGGTCTCGTCACAGTCGACGGCCGCTCGCAGCAGGACGTGAGCGCGTGCCTCGTCGGCGTCGCGGCAGAGCACCCGGAGACGATCGATGCGAGCGGGGCCGGTGTCGTACAGGTGGACAGGGCGCCAGATTCCACCGGGGTTCCAGTCGCGGTCCAGGCCGTCCCAGTGCTGGAAGATGCCGGTGATGTTGCGCTTGCCGCGGTGGCCGTGTTGCGGGGAGCACACGGTCTCGACGGCGACGACGTGGTCGTCACCGATCTGGCTCAGCGCCGTGACGTCGAACGTGTGCGGCATGAAGTAGCCCTCGGCGTCGCCGAGGTAGGCGCCGTCGAACCACACGTCGGCCTGGTAGAAGATCCCGTCGAGGGTGAGCCACCGTCGACGCTGCTCGGGCAGTTCGTCGACCTCGAACCGCCTGCGGTACAGCAGCGGACCGTCGCTGTCGGCGAAGTCGGGGTGTGAGCGCCAGTGCCCCGGGACCTCGATCTCCGGCCACGACGAGTCGTCGGTCGACAGACCGATGCCGTCACGCCGTTGCTGGTCGTCGGCGGCTGTTACTCGCCACACCCCGTTGAGGTCCACCGGGCGCATCGTACCGATGACGGTGCGTCGGTACCCTCGGTCCGAATGGTCGAGCCGAGCACAACCGGATGGATCGACCGCCGCGCCGTGATCGATGCGCTGCCGTTGTTCGTCCCGGTGGTCCCGTTCGGTTTCGTGATCGGGCTCGCCGTCTCCGAGGGGCAGATGCCGGTCGCGATCGGGTGGGCGACCTCGCTGTTCATCTTCGGCGGTGCGGCGCAGCTCGCCGTCGTCGAACTCGCCGGCACCGCATCGATGTGGGCGGTGATCGTTGCCGGGCTCGTCATCAACGTTCGACACGTGATGTACAGCGCGGCACTCGCGCCCACGTTCCGGCAGCAGCCGAGATGGATGCGGTGGGCCGGCCCCTTCGTGTTGATCGACCAGGTGTTCGCGTTGGTGATGCTGCAAACCGACCGACCGCCGGCGGAGTTCCGGCGCTACTACCTCACGGTCGGTCTGCTCTTCTACATCAACTGGCAGTGGGCGACAGCGCTCGGCCTGGTGGTCGGTCCGGTCGTGCCCGACTCCTGGCAACTCGGGTTCGCTCCGCCGATCATGTTCCTCGGCATCGTGCTCGTGTCGGTCGGCAAGCGTGCTCACGCCGCCGCGGTCGTCGTCGCCGGAGCGGTCGGTCTCGTCACCGCCGGGATGCAGGACCGGCTCGGCATCCTGCTCGGTGCCATCGCCGGGGTCATCGCGGGCGCGTTGGTCGAGTACCGAGACGAGGTGCGGTCGTGAGCACGTGGTCGGCGGTCGCGATCGTCGCCGTCGTCGGGCTGATGACGTACTCGATGCGTGCGGTGGCGATCGTGTCGCTGGCCGACCGTGAGGTCCCGGCATGGGCGGAACGTGCGCTGCGCAGCGTCGGCCCCGCGGTGTTGGCGGCCTTGACCGTGAACCTGGCAGCCGGTGGCGAGGGCGGCCCGAGCATGGAGATCGCCGAGGTGCTCGCGCTCGTGGCCGCCGGTGGCGCGGCGCTCTGGCGGAAGAACCTGCTCGTGTCGCTCGCAGCGGGGATGATCACGCTGTGGGTGGTCTCCGCGTTCGTCTGACGCTGCGGTGGGTTCGTCGGACGTTCACCGAAGGGTCGCCGAACCTTCAGGTGGGACGACCTGACCCGACATCTGACGCTGTCAGGCTGGCGGCGCGGTCGCGGCGATGGTCGTCCGGCCGCGGTCTCATCCCGTAACCCACAAGGACGATTCGATGACCCACCTGTCCGGCCTCCCACCCGTCGACCTGCAACCCGACGATCTCGACGCCTGGCGGCGCGATGGCTATCTCCACCTGCCCGGAGCATTCGTGGCGGAGCAGGTCGCCGAGATCGCCGACTGGGTCGACGACATCGCCGCCCGACCGGACG
>CAXAWD010000444.1:0-3630 GCA_963972325.1 uncultured Acidimicrobiaceae bacterium | reverse complement strand
GAGGGCGGCGTACCCGCCTCGTCGGCCTCGTCCATCGTCAGCCCCCGAGCTCACCGAGGTTGTAGTGGCGTCGACAGAGCAGTTCGTACCGGACGATGTCGCCGAACATCTTCTGGGCCCCCGGGTCGGCGGTGTCGCCGACGACGACGGTCTCGCCTTCGTACACGACCATGTCGTTGACGACACGGGCGTTGTGGGTGGCGTGCGCGCCGCACCAGCAGCGGGCCTCGACCTGCAAGGGCACCCGTTCGTCGGCGATCTCCAGCAGTCGTTTGGTGCCGTCGAACAGCACCCCTCGGAAGTCGGTGATCAGCCCGAATGCGTACACGTCGACCTCCATGTCGTCGACCACACGGGCCAGTTGATCGCACTGCTCGGCCGTGTAGAACTGCGCCTCGTCGCACACCAGGTAGTGCAACGGCCAGTGCTCGACGGCGAGCTTGTGGATGTCGAGGTCGGGATCGACCTGGATCGCCGGCGCGGCCACACCGAGTCGGCTCGTGACCTGCATGCCTTCGCGGTCGAGCCGGGTCAGCAACAACCCGTACAGGTGGCGGGTGGACAGGTTGTGATGGATCTGCAGCGCCAGCGTGCTCTTGCCGGAGCCCATCGTGCCGAAGCTGAATCGGAGTGTCGCCATGTCGGTGCGCGACCCTACCCGCGAGGTACCACAGCGACCGCGGACGACGTTCGCGTCAGCCCGCCGGCATGCCGCGCTCGGCGAACAATCGGTGCACCTGTTCGATCGTGTCGGCGTCGGCGGCCGACTTGTCGTCGCGGTAGTGCCGAACCCGGGCGAAGCGCAGGGCCACGCCGCCCGGGTAGCGGGTCGACGCCTGCACACCGTCGACCGCGATCTCCACCACCTGTTCGGGACGCACGTGCACGACGTGCGCATCGCGGCCGGTGCCCCGCCCGATCTCGAGTTCGAGGAACCGTTCCGTCTGCCACCGCAGCAGCTCGTCGGTGAGGCCCTTGAACGTCTTGCCGACCATCACGAACGAACCGTCGTCGCCTCGGGCCGCCAGGTGCAGGTTGGAGAGCCACCCCTGCCGACGGCCGTGCCCCCACTCGACGGCGATCACGACCAGATCGAACGTGTAGACCGGCTTCACCTTCCGCCACGCGCCACCACGTCGACCCGCGTCGTACGTCGAGTCGATCGCCTTCACCATCACTCCCTCGTGACCAGCCGCGATCGAGCGGTCGAGGAACGCCTGTGCAGCCTCCGCGTCGTCGGTCTCGATCGACGAAAGCCGACTCGCGGCGGGCACCAGCTCGGCGAGCAACTCGCGTCGTTCACCCAGGGGGCGGTCGATCACCGAGTCGCCGGCGTGGAGCACGTCGAAGAAGAACGCCTGCAGGCCGCTCCCCCGCGTCGTTCCGTCGTCGGCGGCATCCGCGCCGAAATCTCCCATCGTGTCTTGGAAGCGTCGGGGCGAGCCGGCCTCGTCGACGCCCAGCACCTCTCCGTCGAGCACCAGGTCACCGCCCGGGAGGCTCGACACCACCTCGACGACACCGCCGAGGCGATCGGTCACGTCGTTGAGGTTGCGGGTGAACAGGCGCACCTCACCGCCGGCACGGTGCGCCTGCACTCGGGCTCCGTCGAGCTTCCATTCGACCGATGCCGGCCCGACCTCGGCGATCGCCTCCGCCACGTCGGCCGCCGGCGATGCCAGCATCGGCTGCACCGCGGTGGACGGGCTGAGACCGATCGCGCCGAGCGCCTCGGCGCCTCCGATCGACGCGATCCGGGCTGCATCGGGGAGCGAGCCCATGAGCATCGCCGCCCGACGCACCGCCGCGACCGTCACGCCCGTGGCCGATGCCACCGACGACGTGACCACCCCGGCGAGTGCACCCTGGCGGAGTTCCCCTCCGACGATCGCCACGAGCATGCGTTGTTCGGGTTCGGTCGCCCGCGCCAGCAGGTCGTGCAGCAGGTCGCGTCGACGGGCGACCGAGCCCGCGCCCGACACCTGGGCGAGCCCGACGATCGCCCGGTCGACATCGCCGACGCTCAGCGTCGGCTCGCGAACCGGTGGCGGTCGGATGTCGCGCAGCGTCGCCCATCCGATGCCCAACCGACCGACGAGCGTCTCACCCGTGGCGAACGCCACTGCGGCCGGCAGCTCGTCGGGCGCACAACGGGCGAACACGTCGGCGAAGGCGGCGACCTTCTCGGAGCGTTTCGGTGTGGCCGCGCTCGCCTCCGACGCCCCGGCGAGCTCGACGAACAGCATGCGACCAGTCTGCCTCGGCCAGGCCTACGATCGCGTCCGACGATGACGGGAGGGTCGGGTGCCACCAGCAGCAACACGGCCGCCGAACGGGTGAGCGACGAGGCGGCGCACGAGGCCATCTCGTGGCTCCAGCGCCACGGCGCACACGCCGGCGACCGCGTGGGTGTGGCGCTGCGCGCCGGGGTGGGCGTCGGGCTCGCCGTCGACGGGGAGCACCGCGGCTGGCACACGACCGACCCGGTCGCGTTCGTCGCCCGTGTCGACTCGGCGATCCATCCCCGCTGGGTCTGGTGGGATCGCTCGACGTCCGACCCGATCGCCGCCGCCCAGGTACCGCTCGCGCGCTGTTGGGACGTGCTCACCGTGCATCGCATGCTGCACGGCGGATGGCGCACGTCGATCGCCCACTGCTGGGCGTGGATGCACGGCCTGCCGAGCGACAGCCTGCCGACGATGGGCCAGCTCGATCTGCTCGGCTCCCACGCCGACGAGGGCGGCGACCCCGACGACCCGATCCGCACCGACGGCCACCTCCGGCCCGAGTGGGTCAGCGACGGGTGGGCCCGCGATCCCGAACGGTTCGCCCGCTGGGCCGGCCTCGCGCTCGACCTGGCCGACCGCCAACTCGATCGGCTCGGCGAGCGACCGCACCCCGACCGGGCGATCTCGACCGCGCACAGCGAGTCGGCCGCCGAACTGCTGTGCGCCGAGTTGGAGGTGCACGGCCTCCCGATCGACGAGACCGAGGCGGTCCGCATCATCAGTGAAGCCGTCGGGCCGCGCCCGACCGACCTCGCCCACGAGGATCGACTTCGCGAGCAACGCGACCAGGAGGTGCTGCGTCATCTCGACCCGGGCCCGCGGGTCGATCTCCGCAACCCGGCCGACGTGAAGGCGATGCTCCGGCGAGTCGCCGTCGACGTGCCCGACACCCGGGCGTGGCGACTGGAGCAGCACCGCGACACGCACCCACTGGTGCCGGCGCTGCTCACGTGGCGCAAGGCCGAACGCATCGCCACCACCTACGGCTACCGCTGGCTCGACGAGCACGTCCGTGACGGACGGCTGGTGGGCACCTGGAGCGGCAGCGACGGCGCCGCCGGACGCATGACCGCGTCGGCAGGCCTCCACAACCTGCCCTCCGAGATGCGCCCCGCCGTCGCCGCTGAGCCGGGCCACCGGTTCGTGCGGGCCGACCTCGGGCAGATCGAGCCACGTGTGCTGGCCGCAGTGTCGGGCGACCGGGCGCTGATCGCCGCCACCGCCGACGACGACCTGTATCAGCCGGTCGCCCGCCGACTCCGGGTCGAGCGGCCGGTCGCGAAGGTCGCGGTACTCGGGGCGATGTACGGGGCCACCACGGGCGAGTCGGCCCACGCACTCC
>CAXAWD010000443.1:0-3631 GCA_963972325.1 uncultured Acidimicrobiaceae bacterium | reverse complement strand
CGAGGTGCCGGCTTCGACGACGCCCGAGACGGTCGCCCTCGCCGACGAACTCGCGGCGGGGGCCACGTCGACCTACGACGTCGTGCGGGCGTACGAGGCGTGGCTGTCCGCCAACGTCGAGTACGACCTGAACGCGCCGCTACCCGAACCGGGCGAGGACGCGGTCCACGACTTCCTGTTCGACTCGAAGCTCGGCTTCTGCGAGCAGATCGCGTCGGCGCTCACGATCATGCTGCGGACGCAAGGTGTGCCGGCGCGACTCGCGACCGGGTACGTGCCGGGCACACGCGACGAGATCGCCGGCGTGTTCGAAGTCCGGGCGAGCGATGCCCATGCGTGGGTCGAGGTCTGGTTCCCGGAGAGCGGGTGGCAGGCATTCGATCCGACGGCCGCGGTGCCGCTGTCGGCCGACACGTCCGGTGCCTCGGTCGGCGGTGATCTGGCTGGTGCGCTCGGAGGGTTCGTCGGCGATCATCCGCTTCGTGTCGCGCTGATGATCGCAGCCGTGTTCGCCCTGGTCGGCGCGGTGCAGCTCGCACGGCTCGTGGTCGAACGCCGCCGCCGCGGTCGTTGGGGGGTGCTCCAGGACCGGTTCGCCTCGCTCGCCGCCCGAAGGGGCGTCGCCGGCACCGTGCCGAACCCGACGCTCGCGAGCGCCTGGTCCGGTGGCGACGACGAACCGGTTGCCCGGATGGTCGCCGAACGACTCGATCGAGTGGCGTTCGATCCGGAGTTCGCCGGCGGTGACGAGGTGTTTCGTGACACGCGGAAACTCGTCGGGACGCTTCGGGCACCCGATCGGTAGTCTCGCCGCGTGAAGCGTTCGAGGGTGCTCCAGTTCGGATTCATGACGGCGCTGCTCGCATCCGGGTACGGCGTGATGTTCACGGTGCTCGACGACTTCCGCGACGAGTACGGCATCGCCGCCCATTGGCTCGGCGTGATCGTCGGGATCGGCTTCCTGTCGGGCTTCCTGTCCCAGGTGTTCATCGCCCCGATCGCCGACCGGGGGCACGCGAAGCACATGGTGATGCTCGGCCTCGTGCTCAACTTCGTCGGTCTGCTGGGCATGGCCGCGGGCGAGACGCTCGGTGTGCTGCTGATCGCCCGGTTCGTGTCGGGCCTCGGTATGGGCATGGCGGTGCCGGCCGTGCGTCGCATCGTCGTCAACGAAGACCCGGGCAACCTCGGGTCCAACCTCGGGTTGCTGCTCGCTGCCGACGTCGGCGGGTTCGCCGCCGGTCCGGCGATCTCGGCGCTGCTGGTGCCGTCCTTCGGTATCCCGGCGCCGTTCCTCTTCATCGCCGGAGCGACGCTGCTGTGCCTGCCGTTCATGTGGCGGGTCCAGGTCACCGAGGCCACCGAGGCGCCGGCCCGTCGGTTCGCGTTCGACCTGCTCCGCGAACGACCGATGATCGCCGGGCTGATGATGGGCGCCGCCGTGTTCTTGATGATCGGCACGTTCGACGCGCTCTGGGCGATCGTGCTCGACGACCTCGATGCGAGCGAGTGGGTCGCCAACATCGGAATCACCCTGTTCGCGCTGCCGCTGGTGTTCCTCAGCTCGTGGGGTGGACGCCTCGCGCAGCGGATCGGGCCGTTCCGGCTCGGCCCGATCGGGCTGCTGTTCGGTGCCACGTTCATGTTCTCCTACGGTCTCCTGCCGACCGGCATCGCGATGTTCTGTGTCGGTATCTGCCATGGCATCAACGACGGCATCACCGTGTCGAGCACGGGTGTTGCCGTCGGTCTCGCTGCTCCGGCCGATCGGCAGGGCGGCGCGCAGGGCATGCTCGGTGCTGCCGAGACGCTGACGGCCGGGGTCACCGCCGTCGCCGCCGGCGTGCTCTACACCGTGGGTGGCCGCACGCTGGCGTACACGTTGTGCGCCGTGATCATGGTCGCGCTCGCGGTCGGTGCCTACGTGCTGGTCGGCCCCGAGTACCGCAACCGGCAGGCACTCCACCTCGACGACGAGATCGTCAACGACCCGGCGTCCGCCGTCACCGGGCACGCCTGACCGGCTCTCGATCTCGGCTCGTCCGGCCGGCTCGGTCGGGCAGGTCGGTCAGACGGCGGCGTCGTCCATCGGGTCGGTCGTCACCTGTCCGTCGATGCGTTGGCGCAGGAGGTCGGCGTGCCCGTTGTGTTGGGCGTACTCCTCGATCATGTGCGTCATCACCCACCGGAGCGAGAGCGGGCCGCGCCATCGCTCGATGCCGGTGATCTCCAGGTCGGGGGCATCGGCCACGAATCGCTCGGCGAACTCGACCTCCTGCCAGAACGTCCTCCACGCTTCGTCGACCTGCTGTGGGTCGGCGACGGCGCCGTGGATGTCGGCGTCCGGGTCGGCATCGCTGCCGTAGTAGCGAGCGACCTCGCCGCCGCCCATCACGTTGCGGAACCACCCGCGTTCCACCTCGGCCATGTGTCGCACCAGACCCAGCAGCGACAGGTCGGACGGTTCCGCCGACCGGCGGGCGAGCTGTTCGGCATCGAGGCCGTCGCACTTGGCGACGAGGTAGCGCCGCTGCAAGCCGAGAAAGTGGGCGAGTGTGTCTCGCTCGTCTGCCGTCGCGACCGGGTCGAAGTCGGGGTAGGGCCAGTCGTCGGGGCGTTCCATCCCGCCAGTGTCCCACGCGGCGACGTCGACGTCGCCCGTGTGCTCCGGTGGACGCGGGCGGTCAGGTCGGGCCGCCTCGACCGGCGGCGTCGTCGGGTCGGCTGGGCCCGACGGCCTGGTCGTCCTGCAGCTCGCCGAGTTCGACATCGCTGCGGGCGAGTCGTGGCAGCAGGAACCCGAGTCGGAGCAGGCCGATACCGACCAGGAAGAACAGGCCGGCCCTCCAGAGCGTGTCGACCTCCCGTAGGTCGACGGTGAGCAGCTTGCCGACCGTGAGCGCAAGCACCGCGAGCCCGGTCGTCGCGGCATCGGTCCGCTTGCGGACCGCTCCCGTGACGAAGACGGCAGTGCCGATCGTGGCCCAGACGACCGACACGATCGCCTGACCCTGCGGCGCATGGACGAGGACCGAACCCGTCCAGATCAGCACCAGTGCGAGCGTGGCCAGTGCTCCGGCACGTCGGACGTCTCGTTCGTCGAGGAACCAGATGCCGACCGCCAGCGCGACGATCACGATCGCGTGGGCGATGTCGTCGCCCCACGGGGCATCATCGCTCCAGGCGCTCGTCATCGCGGCGATCGTGTTGGCGACCGAGATGGTGGCGAGCACGATGGCGTTGATCAACACCCGGACGTTCCGGCCCAACGCCCGGCTGAGGAGCACCAGCCCGGTCGCCTGCACGGCGAGCGCGACGAACACCGCCGTGGTGGAGAGCAACACCGCCAGGCCGATCGAGAACGTCACGCTCGCTCCGAGTGCGAGCGATACCCGGTGTGGTCGCTCGATCCGGAGCAGGAGCGCGGCCGTCGCGGTGGCGGCGGCGATCGCGATCGCGGTCATGGCGATGTTGTCGTCGCTGCGATCGTCGAGGAACGCGATCAGCGTGACGAAGAACGCCCACGGCGCCGCCAGGGCCGCGAGCTGGACCTCGAACTGCTGCCAGAGCGAGGTCAGGTCGCCGATGCTGGGCACGGAGCCCGTCGATGTCCGGACCGTTCTGGGGGAGG
>CAXAWD010000442.1:0-3635 GCA_963972325.1 uncultured Acidimicrobiaceae bacterium | reverse complement strand
CCGCCGGCATCGACCGCTTCGCCCGAGGCCTCGTCGAGCCGGAGCTCGACACCTGGGCCGAACGGCTCGGAGTCACGGTCGACACGCTGTTCGACTGGGCCCGACTGCCCAGCGATCCGCCGGCCGAACCGTTCAACACCGCGGCGCTCTCGTTCGAACTGTGCGGCCGCGCCAACGGCGTCAGCCAGCTCCACAGCGGCGTGAGTCGCGAACTCTTCCACACGCTGCCGCGAGCGGCCGCGGTCGAGGGCATCACCAACGGTGTGCACGCCCGCACCTGGGTCAGCCCCGAGTTGCAGGTGCTGTACGACGAGCACCTCGGCGCCGGATGGGCCGACGGTGACGCAGCGGCCTGGTCAGGCATCGGTGAGGTGCAGCGTGCCTCGTTCGAGGCTGCACGCGCCCCCGGCCGCGAGCGACTCGTCGGGCTGATCGCCGCCCGCACCGGCGTCACCTTCGATGCCGACCAGTGCATCATCGGGTTCGCCCGCCGCTTCGCCACCTACAAGCGTGCCGCACTGCTGCTGCGCGACCGCGACGGCCTGCGTCGTTCGCTCGACGCCGGCGCCCAGTTCGTGTTCGCCGGCAAGGCGCATCCCGCCGACGAGGAGGGCAAGGCCGTGCTCGCGGAGATCGCGGCATTCGCCGCCACCGACGAGGCACAGGGCCGATTCGCGCTGATCCCCGACTACGACATCGAGATCGCGCAGGAGATGTACGGCGCGTGCGACGTGTGGCTCAACAACCCGGTCAGGCCGCGCGAGGCGTGCGGCACGAGCGGTGAGAAGTCGGCGCTCAACGGGGGTCTGAACTGTTCGATCCTCGACGGTTGGTGGGCCGACTGGTTCGTCGACGGCATCGGTTGGGCGATCCCGACCAGCGAGCTGGCCGACACCGCCGCTCGCGACCTGGCCGAGGCGACGGCACTGCACGAGTTGCTCGCCGGCGAGGTGCTCCCGACGTTCGCCGAACGTGACGCCTGGTGGTCGATGACCACCGCGATGTTGCGACACCTCGGGCCGCTCGTCACATCAGGGCGGATGGTCGCCGAGTACGACCAGCGCTTCTACCGCCCGCTCGGCCGCCGCTGAACGAGAAGCTGTAAACGAGTCATTTCGGACTCGCGTCACGTCCGTACACTGAGACGCGCATCCAACGAGGTGGGATCACCTCGTCCGTACCGCAATCCCGTCGCAGCACCGACGGCAGAAGGACAACACCATGGTCACCCCGAACGCAGCACGTCGCACCAAGATCGTCGCCACCATCGGCCCGGCTTCCGATTCGCGTGAGCAGGTCGCGGCGTTGATCGAGGCCGGGGTCGACGTGTTCCGTCTCAGCATGGCGCACGACGACATCGCCTCGGTGCTCGAGCGGATCAAGCTGATCCGAGCGGTCAGCGACTCGATCGATGCGGCCCCGGCGATCCTCATCGACCTGCCCGGCCCCAAGGTGCGCGCCGGCACGTTCGGCGACGAGGGCGTGCTGCTCGAAGGCGGCAGCGAGGTCGAGTTGCGACCCGGACTCGAACCGAGCACCGCCGAGGTCATCCACGTCAGCCACGACGCGCTCGTGTCCGACGTGCAGGAGGGAGACCTGCTGCACCTCGGTGACGGCAAGGCGACCATGCGGGTCAAGTACGTCAGCGAAGATGCTGCGATCGCGGAGATCGTGCACGGTGGCATCATGCGGGGCCGACCCGGCGTCCACATCCCGTCCGACCGTCTGAGCATCACGACCCCGACCGACTTCGACCGGGAGGCGCTCGCCGCCGTGGTCGCTGCCGGCGTCGACATGGTCGCGATCTCGTTCGTGCGCCGCGCAGCCGATCTGATGTCGCTCGGCATCCCGAAGCCGCCACAGGGCCCGATGATCGTCGCCAAGATCGAGACCCGGGCCGCGGTCGACGACCTCGACGCGATCCTCGAAGCCAGCGACGCGATCATGGTCGCCCGGGGCGACCTCGGGCTCGAGTGCTCGCTCGCCCAGCTGCCGGCGCTCCAGAAGCAGATCATCGAGGCGACCGTCCACGTCGGCCGCCCGGTGATCACCGCCACCCAGATGCTCGAGACCATGATCGACAACCCGCAGCCGACCCGGGCCGAGGTGTCCGATGTCGCCAACGCCGTGTTCGACGGCACGTCGGCCGTCATGCTCTCCGGCGAGACCGCGATCGGTCGCGACCCGGTGAACGTCGTCGAGATGATGGGCGAGATCCTGCGTGAAGCCGAGAGCGCGTTCGACTCCGAGTCGTGGGCGCACAACGTCGAGGAGATCGGCCAGACCGAGGCCACGACCGACAGCGGTCGGATCGCCAACGCCGTGTCGGCTGCTGCCGCCCGTGCGATCCGCGCGCTGGCGCCGCCCGCGGTCGTGTGCATCACCGGCAGCGGGGCCACCGCCAGGGCGATCACCCGCTATCGCCCCGAGGCCGCGGTGCTGGCCGTCACCGGCGACGAGCACACGTTCCGGCAGCTCAACCTCGTGTGGGGAGCGACGCCGGTCCTGGTCGCGTCCCACGGGCAGGACGCCGGCCGGATCCGCCGGGTGCTGCAGGAGCTGGAGCATCGTGGCTATCTCGACGTCGGGCAGATCGTCCCGGTGGTCGCCGGGTCGTCGAACGAGGCGGTCTCGTCCAACATCCTCCGCGTCGAGACCGTCGAGACACCGCTCTGATCCTCGGTTGCCGGCATCTGCCGGCGTCGGGACGTCAGCCGGAGCGTGCGGCGGTCATCGCCGCCGGGCGCCCGGCGATCACGCCGTCGACACCGTCGGCGAGCAGCTTGCGATAGAACGCCTCGTTCTCCTGGGTCGACGCACTGTCGGGCCACACCCACACCACGCGACCCTCGTCGTGGATGCGCTGGACGACCTCGGCGTTGATCACTTCGATCTCGCCCTGGAACGGCGGGAGCTGCAGCACCTCGAAGTGCGGCGCCAGTTCGGCGCCGGTCAGGAACCAGTCGGTCAGGCGACCGAGACCGGGGCTGACCGACACGTCGGGCGCGAGCTCGTGGAACGCGTCGACCACGTCGTCGTCGAACGACACGACGACCACACTCTGTTCTCGGCCCAGCTCGGCGAGCTCGGCAGCGAGCACCTCGGCGACCCGGACGGCGTCGGGATACTCACCCTTGATCTCGATGTCGAGGGGGAGGCCGGGGAAGCGGGTCGCGATCTCGCGGAGTGTCGGCACGGCGAAGTCGTCCGCGGTGTACCCCGCGGGAGGCGGCACGTCGCCCGTGCGGATGCCCCGGTACACGTACTCGTCTACGGGCCGGTCCTGGCATGGCCAGCACTCCGGTGAGAACCAGTAGGCGTTGTCGAGCGCATGCAGCTCCGCGTAGGTGAGCTCGCCGACCGGGCCGGTGGCCTCGGTGGTCTTGTCGACCGTGTCGTCGTGTTGCACCACGAGTACTCCGTCGACGGTGAGCTGGACGTCCAGTTCGAGCACGTCGGCGCCGGCGGCGACCGCCTCGGCGAACGCGAACGGTGTGGAGTGGGGAGCGGCTTGGTCGCCGCCGGCATGCGCGAGGTTCAACGGGGTGCCGATGTCGACCAGCTCCCGGATCGACGGTGCTGTCGGCGCTGCCGGCTCTGTCGTCGGCGGTGCGGTCGTCGCCGGCGCGGTCGAC
>CAXAWD010000441.1:0-3642 GCA_963972325.1 uncultured Acidimicrobiaceae bacterium | reverse complement strand
GGTTGATCGCCCGCCGCACCGACGTGTGGGACAGCCTCACGTTCCTGCGCCAGACGGGAGCCGCCGAAGAACGGTAAGGTGGCCGCACAACCGACGGGGAGCTCGCGCCAGGCGGGCTGAGAGGGTGGCCACACCACCGACCCGAGAACCTGATCCGGATAATGCCGGCGGAGGGAACGCATGAACGACATCGTCATCGTGGTCACGGGTGCTGCACCCCTCCCCGCGCACGCCGTCGCCGCCGTCCCGACCGGCGCGATCGTGCTCGCCGCAGACGGCGCACTCGACCACGCACTCGCCGCCGGCCTGATCCCCGCCGGCCTGGTCGGTGACCTGGATTCCGTGTCCGCCGATGGGCTGGCGTGGGCCGAAGCGCACGCGACGATCCAACGCCACCCGCCCGACAAGAACCACACCGACACCGAACTCGCGCTGGCGACCGCCGCCGACCTGAACCCGCAGCGTCTGATGCTGATCTCGGGTGGCGGCGACCGACTCGACCACACGTTCGCCGCGATCGGGGCACTCGGCGCCAGCCCGCTGACCAGCATCCCCACGATCGACGGATGGTGGGGCGACCATCGCCTCGCCGTCGTCCACGGCCCCGGACGGACGCGATTCGAGGTCGCACCCGGCACCACCATCTCGCTCCTCGCGTTGCACGGTCCGTGCACCGGCGTCTCGATCGACGGCGTCCGCTGGCCGTTGGACCGCGCCGACCTCGAGCCGGCCGTCGGTCTCGGCGTCAGCAACGAGGCGACCAACGACGCCGTCGGCGTGTCGGTTCTCTCCGGCGTGCTCACCATCTTCATCAACCCCCACCACCACCTCACGGAGGCAACGTGAAACGCCCACTCCTGCTCGTCGCGACCGCGGCGCTCGCCATCAGCGCCTGCAGCAGCGACGAACCCGATTCGCTCCGACTGCTCGCCTACGAGTCGTTCCCCGACGACCCGGAGGGGCCGATCGCGGTTGCGCTCGACGAGTTCACCGAGGAGACCGGCATCGAGGTCGAGGTGGTCATCGCCGGCGACACCGGCACGATGGTCTCGGCCGCGGCGCTGACCGCCGGCAACCCCGAGGCCGATGTCATCTGGGGCATCGACAACACGTTCCTCTCACGAGCGATCGACGCCGAGGTGTTCGAGCCGTACGAGGCCGAAGGTCTCGACGCGATCCCCGACGCCCTGACGTCCCTCGTCCCCGGTCACGAGGCAACGCCGGTCGACTTCGGCGACGTGTGCGTCAACTACGACGTCGACGCGCTCGACCGACTCGACCTCGCCCCGCCGACGTCGTTCGCCGATCTGCTCCTGCCCGAGTACGAGGGCAAGCTGGTCGTGGAGAACCCGGGCACCTCGTCGCCGGGCCTCGCGTTCCTGCTCGCCACGATCGCCGCGTACGGCGAGGACGGCTGGGAGGATTACTGGCAGGGCCTGCGGGCCAACGACGTCAAGGTCGCGAACGGCTGGTCCGAGGCGTACTACGGCGACTTCACCCGCGCCGGTGGCGACCGACCGCTCGTCGTGAGCTACGGGTCGAGCCCGCCGTTCGAGGTGTTGTACGCGGAGGAACCACTCGACGAGGCCGCGAGCGGTGTGGTCGAGTCGACGTGCTTCCGCCAGGTCGAGTTCGCGGGGATCCTCCGCGGCACCGAGGCGCCGGAAAACGCCGGGAAGCTGGTCGACTTCCTGATCAGCGAACGGTTCCAGCGTGAGATCGCGCTCAACCTGTTCGTGTTCCCCGCCAACGAGAGCGTCGAGCTCGAGACGGAGTTCGAGTTGTACGCGACGATCCCCGACGCGCCGATATCGATCGACCCGAGCCTGATCGACGCCAACCGCACCGACTGGGTCGAGCGCTGGAACAGCGTCGTCCTTCGCTGAACCGGCTGCCCCGCTGGTTCGTCGCCGCCGTCGGCCTGCCGCCGGTGGTGTTCCTGGCGGTCTTCTATCTCTGGCCGTTCGGAACACTGCTCGCGCGTGGGCTCGACGGCGCGTCGCTGCGCGACACACTGCAACGCAGTGACACCTGGCGAGTGCTCTGGTTCACCACCTGGCAGGCGTGCGCGAGCACGGTGCTCACGATCCTGATCGGGCTGGCGCCGGCCTGGGCGGTGTCGCGGTTCGAGTTCCCGGGGCGCCGGGCCTTCACCAGCACGCTGACCGCCGTGTTCGTGTTGCCGACCGTCGTGGTCGGCGCCGCGTTCGTGGCCCTGTTCCCCGACTCGCTCGACCGCAGCGTGTGGGCCATCCTCGGTGCGCACGTCGCGTTCAACCTCGCGGTCGTGGTCCGCACGGTCGGTGCCGCCTGGGAACGCATCCCGGTCGATCTGGAGCACGCGGCCGGAACGCTCGGCGCGCGGCGTCTCACGACGTTCCGCACGGTGACCCTGCCGTTGCTCCGGTCGTCGATCGCTGCCGCAGCTGCGATCGTGTTCCTCTTCACGTTCACCTCGTTCGGGGTGATCCGTGTGCTCGGCACCGCGAACCGCACCACGATCGAGGTCGAGGTGTGGCGGCGCGCCACGCAGCTCGGCGACATCGGTGGCGCCGCCGTGCTGTCGATCGTCCAGCTCCTGTCACTCGGGGTCATGGTGGCGTGGTCGGCTCGCCAGCAACGTCGCCACACCCACCGGTTCGTGACGTCGCGAGCGGATCGTCGGCGTCGCCCGGTCGGGCGCGAGCGGCTCTGGGTGACGGCCTCCGTCGGTGTGGCCGCGGTGGTCGTCGTGGCTCCCCTGGTCGCGCTGATCGAACGATCGATGCGGTTCGAGGGCGGCTACTCGCTCACGGCGTGGCGGGCACTCGGCAACAACGAGATCCGCCCGGGGCTCCGCCTCGGCATCGACCCACTCGGTGCACTGCAGCGGTCGGCGACGACGGCGCTGTGGGCGACGCTGTTCGCACTCGTCATCGGCGGCACCGCGGTGGCTGCGATCAGCGTGCTCGGCCGGACCGGCAAGGTGCTCGACGTCGGGCTGATGCTGCCGCTCGGCACGTCGGCGATCACGATCGGGTTCGGCATGCTGATCACGTTCGACACGCCGCCGGTCGACTGGCGGGCCGAGTGGTGGTTGGTGCCGGTCGGCCATGCCCTCGTGGCCGCCCCGTTCGTGGTGCGCACCGCGCTGGCGGTCGTGCGGTCGATCCCGTCCGATCAGGCCGCGGCCGCGTCGACACTCGGCGCCTCCCCGGTCCGCGCGTGGGCGCACACCACCCTGCCGGCGCTGCGTCGACCGTTCGCGGCGGCCGCCGGGTTCGCGGCGGCGATCTCGCTCGGCGAGTTCGGCGCGACCAGTTTCCTCGCCCGCTCGGGCGGCGAGACGCTGCCGATCGCGATCGAACGGCTACTCGGCCGCACCGGAGCGCTGTTCCAGGCGCAGGCATTCGCGTTGTCGACGATCCTCGCCGCTGCCACGATCACGATCGTGATGCTCGTCGATCGGGGAGGTGACCGTGCTCACGGTTCGTGACGTCACCGTGTCGTTCGACGAGTCGGTCGTGCTCGACGACGTGACGCTCGAGGTCGGCGACGGTGAGATCGTCGCGCTGCTCGGCGCGTCGGGCAGCGGCAAGAGCACGCTCCTGCGGGTGGTGGCGGGCATCGTGCGGCCCGACCGGGGCACGGTGTCGATCGACG
>CAXAWD010000440.1:0-3664 GCA_963972325.1 uncultured Acidimicrobiaceae bacterium | reverse complement strand
TGTTCTAGTTGTTCTATAACTTTGCGGTTGAAGAAAGGGGTCGCCATCGTGACCGATCGCTCGTCCAACCGCTCATTCGTCGTCGTCGGCCTGGTCGTCCCGGCCGTGGTCGCGGTGGTCGCCATCGCGCTCCAGCTGCTGTGGATCGGCGACGTCCCCGACCCGGCCGCCACCCACTGGAGCGGTACCGGCGGCCCGGACGGCTTCGCCACCCCCTGGACGTACCCGCTGCTGACGGTCGCATTCGCGCTCGTCCTGCCGGTGGCCCTGTCCGCCATGGCGCTCCGAGGCCTCCGCGAGGCACCTGGCGGCCCCGTCGCCCGAATCACCGCTGCCTCGATGGCCGCGATGGCGACGTTCATCGGCGTGATCGCCGTCTGGTCCGTCGAGGTCCAGCGCGGCCTCGTCGATGCCGCCGAGGCGCCCAACCCGTGGCCGGCGATCGTCTGGGGCGGGGTGGCTGCGGTGGCGGTCGGTGTCGCCGGCTGGTTCGCCCAACCCCGGCACGAGGCCACACGTCCGCGCGAGCGGGCCGGCACGGTGATCGAGGTCGCCGCCGACGAGCGCGCGGTCTGGATCGGCACCGCCACCGCATCACCCTGGCTCGTCGGCATCGTCGGCGGCAGCGCCGTGCTGCTGACCCTGCTCGGCATCGTCATGCTGCTCGGTGCGGGCGCGTCCGGATGGCCGTTGCTGCTCGTCGGGGTCGGGATGGCGATCGTGTTCGCCACGACGGCCGTGTTCCGGGTGCGTGTCGACCGCGACGGTGTGGTCGCCCGCGCCGCGATCGGCTGGCCCCGATTCTCGGTGCCGATCGACGACGTCGCGGCGGTTGCCGTCGGTGACGTCGACGGGTTCGCCGAGTTCGGCGGGTGGGGCATCCGGAAGGCTCCCGGCGCCTTCGGCATCGTGCTCCGCAACGGCGACGCGCTCAGCGTCGAACGTCGCGACGGCCGTCGGTTCGTCGTCACCGTCGACGACGACGCCGACACCGCTGCAGGCCTGCTCCAGGCGTTCGTCGATCGTGCGCCGGTGGGGCGCTGATGCTGATCCGCATCGACCCGTCGAGCGACCAGCCGCTGTTCGCCCAGATCGCAGCATCGATCCGCAGCGAGATCATCGCCGGCCGCCTCGATGTCGGCGCACGGCTGCCGGCGGCGCGCGAGGTCGCCGACTCGCTCGACGTCAACCTCCACACGGTGTTGCGCGGCTACCAGACACTGCGCGACGAAGGCCTGGTCGAACTCCGGCGCGGCCGCGGGGCCGTCGTCGCCGAGGGCGCTGCTCGCCTCGGTGACCTGCGCCACGAGATCGAGGAGTTGACCCGTCGGGCGAGTTCGGTCGGTCTGAACGCGGACACGCTCGTGGCTCTCGTCACCGAGAGCGCCCGCCGCGCCGAGGCGTGAACGCTGGGGCCGACGGCGTTAGCCGGCGCGGTCGGGCTTCATCGGCAGCACGGTGCGCCAGTCGCCGTCGACCTCGTGCAGTGCGGCGGCGACCGCCGGCGCGGTGGGCACGAGCCCGATCTCGCCGACGCCCTTGATGCCGTACGGCGAACGGGGTTGCGGCACCTCGACGATGCGGACCTCGATCTCGGGCACGTCCTTGGCCCGGAGGATGCCGAGCGAACGCAGCGTCGTGTTGGTCGGGAACCCGGTTGCGGGGTCGGTCGGGAACTCCTCGGTCAACGCGTAGCCGAGGCCCATGTGCACGCTGCCCTCGATCTGCCCTTCGACCAGCATCGGGTTGACGGCGCGGCCGACGTCGTGCACGGCGATGACCCGCTCGACCTTGCCGGTGTCGCGGTTCGCGATCGCCATCTGGGCGGCGAAGCTGAAACACGAGTGGATCGTCGGATTGGGCACGTTCGGGTCGCCGAGCTTCTGGGTCCAGTCGACGACGTACTCGCCGGTGTGATCGACGTCGGGCGCGCACTCGGCGGCGAGCGCGGCCTGACATGCTTCGCGCACCGAGCCGGCCGTCATCAGCGTGCCGCGCGAGCCGGTCGTCTGCCCGAAACCGAGGTCGCGCGTGGTGTCGACGATCACGTCGATCCGGTCGGGGTCGATGCCGAGCTCCTCGGCGGCGACCTGCAGCGCGACGGTGTGGACACCCTGGCCCATCTCGGTCCAACCGTGGCGGACCTCGACCCGCCCGTCGGACGACCGGAACCGGACGACCGCGCCGCACTGCTCGTGGAAGCCGTTGCCGAGCCCCGAGTTCTTCAAGCCGAGCCCGAGCCCCACCGCCAGCCCGGCGGCGCGGGCCTCGTCGTACGTGGCCTTGATCTCGTCGAGGCACGCCTCGGCGCCGGCCGCACCGTCGTCCATGATCTGCCCCGGGCCCCACACCTCGCCGGGCTTGATCACGTTGCGCTTGCGGATCTCCCAGCCGGAGATGCCGACCTGCTCGGCCAGTCGGTCGAGCACGCCCTCCATCGCGAACTGCGCCTGGTTGGCGCCGAAGCCACGGAACGCGCCGCACACCAGGTTGTTGGTGCGCACGGCGACGGTCTCGATGTCGATCGCCTCCCACCGGTACGGACCGCAGGCGTGACCGGCGGCCCGTTCGAGCACCTTCATGCCGACGCTCGCGTACGCGCCGGAGTCGCCGACGCCGCGGACGCGCAGCCCGGTGAGGCGGCCGTCGGCGTCGCAGCCCGCCTGGTACTCGAGCCGGATGGGGTGTCGCTTGGCGTGCATCCGGAAGCTCTCGTCGCGCGACAGCGTGCACTTGACCGGCCGGCCGAGCAGCCAGGCCGCGAGCGACGCGTGCGCCTGGTTGCTCATGTCTTCCTTGCCGCCGAACGCGCCGCCGTTCGACACCAGTTCGACCGTGACCCGCGACGTGTCGACGCCGAGTACGGCGGCGATGTCGTTGCGGTCGTCCCACACACCCTGGCCGCCCGAGTACACGTGCATCGTGCGATCGTCGCCGTCACCCGAGGGCACCGCGAGCGTCGACTCGGGCTCGAGGAACGCATGCTCGATCCGTTGTGTCTGGAACGTCTCGGTGACGGTGAACGCGCTACCCGCCAGCACACCCTCGACGTCGTCGCCGCGCTGGTAGGCGCTGACCGACAGGGTGTTCGAATCCGTGCCCCACACCGACAGCGGCGCGTCGGGAGCGAGCGCAGCGTCGGCATCGGTGTTGGGGGTGAGCACGTCGTAGCCGACCTCGACCAGTTCGGCGGCCGCCCGCGCCTGCTCACGGGTCTCGGCGACCACGATCGTGAGCACGTCGCCGGGGCATGAGGTGAATCCGCCGACCGGGATCATCACCGGCCAGTCCTTGTGGATGATGCCGACACGCAGGTCGCCCGCGATGTCGGCGGCGGTGAACGTGGCGACCACACCGTCGGCCGCCTCGGCCGCCGACGTGTCGAGCGAGGTGATCTCGGCGCGGGCGTGATCGGTCAGGCGCAGCGCCGCGTGCAGCATCCCGGGCACCCGGATGTCGTCGACATAGTCGCGATCGCCGAGCGTGAGCGGCGCCGCCTCGTACTTGGCGCCGTCGCCGCCGATCGCCCCCGAGAGTTCGGGAGCGCACGCGGTGCTCTGCGCGACCGATTCGATCGCGTCGAGGATCTTGACGTAGCCGGTGCAGCGGCACAGATGGGCGCCGAGATGCGGCTTCATGCCGTCGCGGGTCAGCGACGAGCCCT
>CAXAWD010000439.1:0-3693 GCA_963972325.1 uncultured Acidimicrobiaceae bacterium | reverse complement strand
CCAGATTGTGGACCGCCGGGAACCGTTCGCTCTGCACGCCGACGAGCTGGATGTCCGGAGACACCGTCCTGGCGGCCACGGCGATACCCGCCTGGAGGCCGCCGCCACCGACCGGGGTGACGATCGCGTCGAGATCCGGAACGTCGGCGAGGAGTTCGAGCGCCACCGTTCCCTGGCCGGCGATCACGGCGGGGTCGTCGAACGGCGACAGCAACTCGAAGCCGCGCTCGCCGGCCACCGCTGCTGCGTGATCGCGAGCCTCGTCGAACGTCTCGCCGAAGCGGACGATCTCGGCTCCGAGGTGCGCGGTGCGCGACACCTTGATCGACGGGGTGGTCACCGGCATCACGATCACGGTGGGGATACCGAGGCGGGTGCCGTGATGAGCGACGCCCTGCGCGAAGTTGCCGGCCGACGCCGCCACCACGCCCGACGCGCCTTCGGGCAGCAGCGCCAACCGATTGAGTGCGCCCCGCTCCTTGTACGACGCCGTGAACTGCAGGTTCTCGAACTTCACGAAGACGTCGGCACCGGTGATCTCCGAGAGCGTGGACGAGTACGCGGTCGGGGTTCGGACCACGTGGCCGTCGATGCGCCCGGCCGCGGCCCGGACGTCGTCGATGGTCACGGCGGGAGCGTCGGAGGTTGCCACGGCGCCATCATCGCACCTCACGGTTCAGCGTCGAGGGAGCGGTGCCGACCAGTCGAACCGGAGCGCCAACAAGCGCAACAGCACGGTGACGGCGACGGCCGCCGACTGCGCCGGCCCGTCCGGTGCACCGGCCTCGTGGGCGACGACCACGATGCCCGCACCCACTGCCGCCGGGATCGCGTACAACCGGCTGCCGGCCGCGAAGATCTGCGGGACCCGGTTCGCCAGGATGTCCCGCACGAGGCCACCGCCGACCGCCGCCGTCGTGCCCGTCACGATCACGCCGATGACGCCGAGCTCGGCGTCGATCGCCAGGCTGGCGCTGACCGCGGCGAACAGGCCGAGCCCGGCGGCGTCGAGCACCAGCACCGGCGACCACCACCGGTTCGCGATCGACGGGAGCACGAACACGACCGCTGCTGCGATCAGCGGCATCACCAGGTAGCCGGGCTCGCGCACCGCCGCCGGTGGCAGGTCGGCGATGAGGACATCGCGCATGATGCCGCCGGCGAGCGCCGTCACCAGCCCCAGCACGACCACCCCGACCACGTCCATCTCGCTGCGTGCCGCGACCACACAGCCCGACAGCGCAAAGACGAAGATCCCCGCCAGGTCGAGCACCTGCAGCCAGTTCACCGGGCAGACTCCCCGGCCGACCGGCGAGACAGTGAGTTCGTCGTCCACGGCATGACGCGGCGAGCGTAACTCGACGCGACGCCGCTCGGCAGAACGACCGACGCGGCCAGGAGGGAGGCACCACTCCTGACCGCGTCGTGCCGGGTCCCGCCCCGGACCACCCCCAGGCGACCGGGGCGAGATCAGGTCACCCGAACGTGTCGCACCCGTTTCCGACCGAGACGTGTTCGCCGTACGCCACCGAGATCGTGGTCACCCCGTTGATGTCCTCGTACCGGCGCATCGGCCACTGGTCGTAATGGCCGGCCCACTGGCTGTCCGACCCGTCGAAACCGACCGATGCGGCGTGCACGCTCACGATGCACCAGCTGCTGCCCGGCAGCTTGGCCGCCTGGTAGACACCGGGCTCGATGTGCTGACCGACGATGTGGTCACCGGGGCCGAACGAGTTCGTCGGTGCCGGCGGATCCTCGGGCACGTACGGCACGAGCGGGTCGCACGGTCCGACGGTGTCGATCCCCCAGATCGTGCGGTAGTCGAGGAACCCGTCGCCAGGCCGCACGTCGACCAGGAGTCGACCGTCGGCCGCGCCGTGTGTGCCGAAGATGTCGTCGCCGTTGCGGTACTCGGCGAACGTGCGGAACCGGAGCCGCATCGTGTCGCACCAGACCTGGTTCTCCGGGGGCGTGTCGGCGATGTAGCGACCCGGCTTCATCTGGTACTCGCCGACCGGATACCCGTCCCAGTGGGATCGGATGGGGAACTCGGCCGGGCAGTCGACGCCGGTGTCCTCCGGTTCGTCACCGATGTAGTAGCCGGCGACGTCGACGATCACTTCGACGTCGGTCGACGCGAACAGACACACCATGCCGTCGCCGCCGAGGCCCGCGACGACGAGGTTTGCGTTGACGGTGCCGGGATAGAAGTTCACGCTCGACGCGGTCGGTCGCGGCGAGTTGCGGGGGTGGAGCGACAGGAAGCCGGGCTCGACGCCGTTCGTGATCGTGACGTTGAGCGCGACCGCGGTCGCCTCGGCCGGGATGTCGGCACGTCCCGACACCGGGAACTGGAGCGTGGTTTCCTTGCGACGGAAGCCGTCCTTCTGCACCTCCTCGTCGACGGTCTCGCCCTCGGGTCGCGAGTCGACGATCCGCTTCGGGGTGTCCAGGCCGACGAAGAAGTCGCTGCTCAACGAACCGCTGACATCGACGATCACGTCGGCGTCGGAAAGCGAATAGATGCACGTGCGGCCCTGATCGTCGAGCTTGGCGATCACCGAGTTGGCCGTGATCTGACCGGCGGTGTAGTTGACGTTCGACGAGTTCGGCAGCGGTTCGCCGCACGGGTAGGCCGCGAGGAAACCCGGACCGACGCCGTTGACCACGGTCACGTTGAGTACCACGACCTCGGCATCAGCATCGATGCCGGCTCGGCCGGCCACCTGCACCTCGAGGTCGGTCCCGGCTCGGACCTTGCCGGTCGCCTGATTCTGATCGTCGACCGTGTCGCCCTCTGGGCGGGTGTCGGCGATCCGCTGTGGCGCATCGAGCGGGTCGTACACACCTTCGGGCATCCAGCCGTTGACGTCGACGACGACGTGCACCTCGGTCAGCGCGTAGATGCACGTCTTGCCCGCGCCGTCGAGGCCGGCGAACACGGCGTTCGAGTGGACCGTGCCGGCGAAGTAGTTGACGTTCGACGAGTTCGGCCGCTCCTGCCCGCACGGGAACACGGTCAGGAAGCCGGGACCGGCGCCGCCGACCGCGACGACGTTGAGTGTCGCCGCCACCGCAGCGTCGTCGACGCCCGCTCGTCCGGAGACCTGCAGCTCCATGGTGTCGCCCGCTTCGATCGTGCCCGTCTTCTCCGCGATGCCGTCGACGGTCTCGCCGTCGGACCGTGTGTCGGCGATCCGCTGCGGAGCGTCGAGCGGGTGGAACTGAGCCACCACGACGGCGCTTGCGGGCGAGGCCGTGCCTACGCCTACCAACGCCGTGGCCAGGAGAGCGGCGACCATGGCCACGACCTTCGCTCTCATACCGATGGCGGCGCGCGCGCCGCTGGACTCGTGTGTCATCACCATGGGCGCGAACGCTAAACGGGGCCGGTAACAGCCCGGTAGCAGGCCTCAGGGGTCGGGGTAGTCGGGGATCTCGAGCGGCTCGCGCCGCTTCAACTCGCCGTCGACGTCGAAGCCGATCAGGTTTCGGCGAATCCGTGTCTGGACGTCTCCCATGGTGTCGGCGAGCCGGATCACCTGCATCGCCACGGTGTCCAACCGCTTGATCTGCTGGACCCGCTGCTCCCACGACGAGATCATGAACACTTCGCTGATCGAGTTCGGATCGGTCGCATCCCGATAGGCGGACCACTGGTAGCCGCCGGTGCGCAACCGCACCCGACGC
>CAXAWD010000438.1:0-3703 GCA_963972325.1 uncultured Acidimicrobiaceae bacterium | reverse complement strand
GGTACCTGCCAGCACACGTTGGGCTTCCAGTCGAGCGGGCGTTCACCGGCCTCGAGCGCCGCGATGTGGAGCGCACAGCCGGTACCGCCCTCGAACCCGGGCCGGTTGAGGAAGATGCACGCATCGTCGACCAGTCGGGTGACGGTGGGCGGTTCGTCGTCGCTGTCGGGGTCGGCGTCGCCGGGCCGCAGGAAGCCGCCCTTGAGCGCCTTGGCGTGGAACTGCATGTGCTTCGGCTCGACCCGCACGAACGCCTTGACCACGGTCTGGACGTCGTCGTCGTCGACGAAGTGCGCCCCGTAGCTGCAGCACCCCTGTGCCATTTCCTCCGCGGGGGCGTCGAGCACGCCCTGGCAGCCCTCGCCGAAGATGCACTTGTGGTGCGAGCGGAGGTAGGTGGCGTCGAAGATCCACGTGCGTTGTTCAGCGGGGTCCTCGAACGAGATCCACTCGTGGACGGAGTCGGCGTCGGTCACGGCTCGGCAGGGTACCGGTGATCCGGCAACCGACGGTCAGCCGACCACCGGCTCGAACCCGGGGCCGGCCTCCGCCGGGACGGTCGCCGTCGCGCGGGCGGGGCCCCGGACGACGAGGTAGGCGAGCGCGACGCCGGCGATGGCGACGCCGATCCACATCGACTGGACCCAACCCTCGACGAACGCATGCTGGGCCGCGTCGATGATTGCCGGGCCCTGGTCGCCGGCCTGAGCGGCGACGGCGAACGCACTGCCGATGCCCTCACTGGCCGGTTCGGCCAGTTCGGTCGGGAGGCCTTCGAGTGCGGGTTCGATCGCACCGGCGTAGCCGGAGCTCAGGATCGAGCCGAGCAGTTCGACGCCGACGGCACCACCGACCTCGCGGGACGTGTCGTTGAGGGCGGAGGCGACACCCTGCTTCTCGGCGGGCAGCGTCTCGGTGATGGCTGCGGTCGACGGCGTCATGGTGAGACCCATGCCGAGACCGATGATCACCAGGCCGGGCAGCACCGACATGTAGCCACCTTCGACCGACGCCCGCAGGGCGAGCGTGACGAGGCCGATCATGAACGTCGCCACGCCGAGCATCATCGTGTTGTTGCTGCCGATCCGCTGTGCCACCGTCGGGGCGACCGCGGACATCGGCATCATCATCAGCGCCATCGGGAGGAGGCCGACGGCCGAACGCAGAGCCGACCAGCCGATGACCGCCTGGAAGTAGGGGAACAGCACCAGGAAGATGCCGAACATCACGGCGAACACGATCAGCAGCGTCAGCGAACCCGCGGCGAGACCGCGGTTCCGGAAGACCGAGATGTCGAGCAACGGGTCGGCGTGGCGGCGCTCCCAGAACACGAAGGCGACCAGGGCGACGGCGCCGGCGATCAGACCGACCACGGTGACCGGGTCGGCCCAGCCGCGCTCCGGGCCTTCGTGGATGCCGAGGACGAGCCCGCCGATCGCAATCGCGGACAGGAACGAACCCAGGGTGTCGAAGGGGTGCTCGCTGTGTTCGCTGGAGTTCGGGACGTGCCGAACGGCCATCACGGCCGACACGGCGACGAGTGCGACCGGGAGGGCGAAGAGCCAGCGCCACGTGACGACGTCGACCATGAACGACGAGACGAAGAGGCCGATGATGCCACCGCTGCCGGCGAAGCCGGCCCAGATGCCGATCGCCTGCGCCCGGTCTTCTTCCGGAAAGCTCGAGGTGATCACCGAGAGGGTCACGGGCATCACCATCGCGGCGCCCATGCCGGCGACCACACGAGCGGCGATCATGAACGCCGTGGTCGTCGCCACGGCGGCGCCCAGACTGGCGAGGCCGAACAGGGCGAGACCGACGAGCAGCACGGGCTTGCGGCCCCAGCGGTCACCGATCGCCCCGACCGGCATCAGCAACGCCGCCAACGCGATCGTGTAGGCGTTGATGATCCACAGGATCGCGTTCTGCGAGGCGCCGAGGTCGATCGCCAGATCCTGCTGGGCGACGTTGAGGCCCGACACCGAGGCGATCACGGCGATCAGTGCCGTACACATCGCGATCAGGATGTTGCGCTGTTCACGCTTGTCGGTGGCGACGGCGTCGACCTCGGGTGCGTGATGGTGGTGGTGATGCGGCTCGTGCCGGTGGTCGGGGGGTGTGCTCACGGTGATGCCTCCGGGCGATCGTGGGGTGTGGGGACCGAGCGCCAGGTGACGCAACTGTGAAACGAAACGGTATCGTAGCGAAAGTAAGGTCATCCACCATCGGAGCACATGTGACATCGGACACAACCACTGCGGCAACGGGATCGACGCCGACGAACTCGGCGTCGACCTGCGGAGCGGTCGCGCAGGTCGACTGCATCGACCCTCGGGTCGCGCGCAGCCGCCGGGCCGTGCTCGAGGCCGCCACCGACCTGCTCGTCGAGTCGGGCGCCCGCGCGGTCACGGTCGACGCGGTCTCCGAACGCTCGGGGGTCGCGAAGTCGACGATGTACCGCCACTGGGAGTCGCGCACGGCGCTGCTGGTCGACGTGGTCGGGAGCAACATTCCCGAACTCCCCGGGCCCGACCCCGAGCTGGGCTTCGAGGCGGGCCTTCGGGTGCTGGTCCACGAGGTGGCCGAGGCGCTCGGCACCCCCGAGTGGGCCGCGCTCATGCCGGCGCTGATGACGCTCAAACAGCAGGTGCCCGAGTTGCGCGAACTGTCCGAGGGCGACACGGAGCGCAAGATCGGGGTGCTCGCCGACGTGCTCGAGCGCGGGGTCGCCGAAGGCGCCCTCCCGGCCGACCTCGACCCCTGGACGGTCGGCACCGTGTTGATCGGCCCCGTGATCTTTTCCCTCGTGAGTGGCCGACTCGCCGAGGTCCACGACGTCGCCGAGTTCGCGGTCGAACGGTTCCTCGCGTCGTATCGCACCTGACACACTCGTGGAGTCGGCGCCGCCCGGAAGACGGGGTCGCGTCGACGTGGCTACGTTGTGCGCATGCGCCCCGAACATCTCGATCTGCTCCATTCGGTCGGTCGACCGAGCCTGACGCCCGACGGCGCGACGGCGGTCGTCGCGGCGATCCGTCCCGACCTCGAGGCCGACCGGTACCGGGGTGGACTCTGGGCGGTACCGACCGCCGGAGGCGCGGCCCGGCCCCTCACCCGAGGCGATCGGGACATGGCGCCGGCCGTCAGCCCCGACGGCACCATGGTCGCCTTCCTGCGCGCCGAGGTCGGTGCGCCGCCGCAGATCCACCTGACGCGGCTCGACGGCGGTGAGCCGGTGTGCCTGACCGACCAGCCGCTGGGCGCCGGGGCGCCCGAGTGGAGCCCCGACGGCTCTCGACTGGCCTGGAGTGCACGCGTGCCAGAGCCGGGGCGCTACGGCACCGAGACACCCGAGGGGTCGAAACCGGAGGCCGATGCCGAGCCCCCGAGGCTCGTGCGTGAGTTCGCCTATCGCATGGATGGCCTCGGATACACCCGCGATCGTCGCCAGCACGTGTTCGTGCTCGACGTGCCCGATCTGTTCGGTGCGCCCGGCGACACCGATCTCGAGGTGCCGGTCGAGGCCCGCCAACTCACCGACGGCGACGCCGACGACACCAGCCCCGTCTGGAGCCCCGACGGATCGCAGCTGGCGTTCCTGGCGTCGCGTCACGCCGAGCGTGAGACCGACCTGCGGTCGTCGGTGTACGTGGTCGCCGCGGACGTCGACGAGCCGGTGAACGACCCGGCGATGGTCGTCGGG
>CAXAWD010000437.1:0-3704 GCA_963972325.1 uncultured Acidimicrobiaceae bacterium | reverse complement strand
GGACTCGCGCATGTGCGACAGCCACTCCTCGTAGGTGGCGGCGTCGTCGGGAGCGTGCGGCACCAGCACCTGCTTCGGGTACCCGGTCACCGGTTCCTCGCCGTACACGGCCTCGAGGATGCGGTCGATCAGCTTGCCCTCCGAGAGTTCCTCGACCTTGTCGAGCACGAACCCCTTCCGGCCGACGACCCGCCCACGACGGACGAAGAACATCTGCACCGAGGCCTCGAGTTCGTCGTCGGCGATGCCGATCACGTCGACGTCCTCGTCCTTGTCGGCGACCATCTGCTGCTTCGCGATCGCCTTGCGGACCGCGGTCAGCCGGTCGCGCAATCGTGCCGCCTTCTCGAACTCGAGGTCGGTCGCGGCATCGCGCATCTCGGCTTCGAGGCGGTCGACGATGTCGTCGGTGTCTCCGGCGAGGAAGTCGCACAGCTCACGCACGAGTTCGCGATACGGCATCTCCTCGATCTCGTCGACGCACGGGCCGGCACATTTTTCGATGTGGTAGAGCAGACACGGTTTGCCCAGCCGCTGGTGCGAGGCGAATTTGGAGTCGCTGCACGTGCGGATCGGGAAGCTGCGCAGCAGCAGGTCGAGCGTGTCGCGGATCGCGTAGGCGTGTGCGTACGGCCCGAAGTAGCGCACGCCCTTGCGCTTGCGCCCGCGCATCACCATCGCCCTGGGCCACTGCTCGTCGACGGTCACGGCGAGGAACGGGTACGACTTGTCATCGCGCAACCGCACGTTGAAGCGCGGGTCGTGTTGCTTGATCAACGAGTACTCGAGCATCAGCGCCTCGACCTCGTTGCGCACGATCGTCCACTCGACCGACTCGGCGGTCTCGACCATCTGGCGGGTGCGTGGGTGCAGGTTGCGCGGCGACTGGAAGTAGTTCGACAGCCGCTGCCGCAAATTCGACGCCTTGCCCACGTAGATCACACGGCCGCGCGCGTCTTTGAACTGGTACGAGCCCGGTTCCTCGGGGATCGTGCCGGCGGGCGGTCGCTTGATCACGTCGCCAGGCTACGGATCGGAGCGTGGCGAGCGACCGAGGCCGCCGAAGCGGCCGCCGGGAGCGGCCCCTTCGGCCACCGTGCCAGCTACGGTGATGCCCGATGGCTGGCCGATTCTCCTACTCGTCACCCCAGAGCCGATACGGCGGCACCCCCTGGTTCAAGGTGGGTGACGTCGACGTCGGTACCGCCGTACTGGTCGCCGGGGCCTGCGTGCTGTCCATGTTCGTCTGGGCGGTCAGCCCCAGTGCTCTCGAGCCGTTGGTGCTCGACGCGTCCGATGTGCGCCACGGTCAGCTCTGGCGACTCATCACGTGGCCGTTCGCGAACCGACCCGACTTCTGGACCGTCATCACGATCGCGATCTTCTGGTATTTCGGGCGCGAACTCGAAGGCCTGCTCGGCCGCAACCGTTTCGCATGGTTCCTCTCCATCCTCACGGTGGTCCCGGCGATCGTGGCGTCGCTGCTCGACCTCAACGTGTTCGGCATCGATTACCTGGAGCTCGGCGTGTTCATCGTCTTCATCGCCGAACATCCGACCGCACGGTTCTTCTTCAACATCCCCGGCTGGGTGATCGGCGCGGTCATCGTCGGCCTCCAGATCCTGCAACTGGCCGGCAACCGCAACGGCGACGGGTTGGTGTTCCTGCTCGCCCTGCTCGCAACCGCCGGTCTCGCCGCACGCAGCTTCGGCCTGGCGACGCAGCTGCCGTGGATCCCCAAGCTCCCCATGCCGGGCTCCGGTGCGGCACGCACGCCGAAGCCCAAACGCCGCAGATCCGGCGGTACCGCCACGGCCACCCGATCGAAGCAGACGGTCGTCGAAGGCCCGTGGACCTCGCCGGCTCCGTCGCGCCCGTCGCCCGACGCGGCTGCCGCACAGGCCGAGCTCGACGGGTTGCTCGACAAGATCTCGGCCGGCGGACTCGACTCGTTGACCAGCGACGAGAAGCGCCGCCTGAACGACCTGTCGAAGCGGCTGCGTTAACGCAACTGCTGCTTCTGCAGCTTGCCCATCGCGTTGCGGGGCAGCGACGCAACGCGCCGGATCTCCCGCGGCCGCTTGTGCACCGACAACTGCGAGGCGACGTGGTCGATCAGCACCGAGTCGTCGACGTCGTCGCCGACCACCACGGCGACGATCCGTTCTCCCAGGTCGTCGTCGGGCACACCGATCACTGCGACCTCGTCGACCGCCGGGTGTGACAGCAACGCCGACTCGACCTCGCCGGCCCCGACCTTGTAACCGCCCGACTTGATGATGTCGATCGACGACCGTCCGACGATGCGGTGGAATCCGTCGGCGTCGACCGTGACCGAGTCGCCGGTGACGAACCAGCCGTCGTCGGTCATCGCCTCGGCGGTCTTGTCGGGCAGCCCCAGGTAGCCGTCGAACAGCGTGGCGCCGCGCACCTGGAGACCACCGATCGTCACGCCGTCGTGGGCGACCGGTTCGCCCTCGTCGTCGCGGAGCCGGGTCTCGACGCCGGCGATCGGCACACCGACGTGACCCGGGCGACGCTCCCCGTCTGCGCGTGTGCTGAGCGTGATCAACGTCTCGGTCATCCCGTACCGTTCGACCGGCGCCTGACCCGTGAGCCGCTGCAGTCGTTCGAACACCGGCAGCGGCAGGGCTGCGCTGCCCGACACGAGCAACCGCGCCGAGGCCAACGCCCGGGCGTGGTCGGGCTCGGCGACCAGCCGCGACCACACCGTCGGCACACCGAAGTACATCGAACCGTCGGCCGCCGCGTACCGATCGGCGGTCGACCGGCCGGTGTGGTGCAGTTTCGATCCGACTCGCAGCGCACCGAGCACACCGAGGATGAGGCCGTGCACGTGGAACAGCGGCAGGCCGTGCACGAGCGTGTCGTCCGGCGTCCACCCCCACGCGTCGGCCAGTCCGTCGAGCCCGGCCGCGATGGCCGAGCGCGGGATCACGACGCCCTTCGGGAGACCGGTCGTGCCCGAGGTGTACATGATCAGCGCCGGCCGGGTCGGCGCGCCGGGGATCGACGGCCGGGCCCCAGAGGTCGATACGGAGGTCGATACTGCGGTCGATCCGTCGACGGCCACGACGGGCAGATCGAGATCGTCCCATCCCGGATCGCCGAGCACGACGGCGGAACCCGAATCGCGCAGGATGTGCGCCCGCTCCATGGGGCCGGCGTCGGCCGGAACGGGCACGACCGGCACCCCCGCTCGGAGACCGGCCACGACCGCGATCACCGTGTCGATCGTGGGTGTCCCCCGCACCGCGACGGCACCGGCGCCGACGATCGACCCGGCCAACGAGTCGGCGCGGGCGGCGAGCTGCTCCCACGACATGGCTTGCCCGTCGACGACGACCGCGTCGGTGTGGTCACCATGGATTCCATCGAGGGCCGGCAGCAAGGACATCGTCGAATGTTCGCACGCGACGTCGTTGCAGCGGCAAACCACCGCGCAGTGACACGCGATCTGGCCTGGACAATCCGCAACCTGTGTCATATGGTGGAGGGATGGTGTCCACCGACGACCAACACCAGGCCCGGTTCGACGAACTGATCGACGCCGACGACCGCATCGAGCCCCGCGACTGGATGCCCGACGAGTACCGCAAGACGCTCGTCCGCCAGATCGCACAGCACGCCCACTCCGAGATCATCGGGATGCAGCCCGAGGGCAACTGGCTCACGCGGGCACC
>CAXAWD010000436.1:0-3705 GCA_963972325.1 uncultured Acidimicrobiaceae bacterium | reverse complement strand
GCCCGGGGATCGAGTCGGCGTGGCCGGGCTGCCCGGGCCCGCGTCCGCGGATCAGTGCGCAGCGTTCGTACTCGACGACGGGGCCGTCCTCGGTCTCCGACGTGATGCCCAGCCACACCTTGCCTCGGAACTGGTCGCCCTTGGGGGCCGAGTCCTTCAGGCCGAGCACCGTGGTGGTCGTCCTGAGCGTCTGGCCGAGTTCGACCGGACGCAGCACGCGGACCGACCGGTAGTAGAGGTTGGCGATCGCCTGGCGCGTGGCCATGGTCGTCTGGCCGATCGAGAACTGCATCACGAGCGAGGGGTTGGCCAACCTGCCTGCCGATCCGGATGCAGCACGATACGCAGTGGCGTCGGCCGCCAGCGCGTGCTGATCACCGGTGATCGCGCGGTACACCGCGTTGTCGGCATCGGTGAGGGTGATCGCCGGAAGCGGAGGCAGTGTTGCTCCCACCGTGAAGTCCTCGTAGAGCGGGCCGAGTCGGGAGGTGTCGAACATCACGCCATCGTGGCATTTGCGGGTGTCCGCGGGCCACCTCGTCGCGCCTACGGTGGAGGCGTGACCGACGAACAGCGACCCTACGGCGGCGGTGCCGACAGCAACCCCGCGTTGAAACGAGTTCGAACCCGCCATTTCCAGCGCGCCAAAGAACAGGGCATCAAGATCACCGGTCTGACGAGCTACGACTATCTCTCGGCCGGCATCTTCGACGAGGCGGGTATCGACTTCCTGCTGGTCGGCGACTCGGCGGGCAACACGGTCTTCGGGTACGACACCACGATCCCCGTCACGCTCGACGAGTTGATCCCGCTCACCCGGGCGGTGGTGCGCGGCGTGAGTCGTGCATTCGTCATCGCCGACATGCCGTTCGGCTCCTACGAGAACGGGCCCGACGAGGCGCTCGCCACGGCGATCCGGTTCATGAAGGAGACCGGGTCGCACGCGGTCAAACTCGAAGGCGGCGTCCGCAGCGCGAAGCAGATCAAGCGGGTCGTTCGGGCCGGCATCCCGGTGATGGGCCACATCGGCTTCACCCCGCAGAGCGAGCACGGGCTCGGCGGGCACATCATCCAGGGGCGCGGCGACGACGGTGCCGAGCAACTGCTCGCCGATGCCCACGCGGTCGAGGACGCGGGTGCGTTCGCGGTCGTGCTCGAGATGGTGCCGTCGGCGATCGCCGGGCAGGTCACCAGCGAGCTCTCGATCCCGACGATCTCGGTCGGCGCCGGCCCCGAGTGCGACGGCCAACTCCTGGTGTGGAGCGACTGGGCGGGGTTCACGCGCGGTCGCATCCCGCGGTTCGTCAAGCAGTACGCGCAGATCGCCGACACGCTGCTCGACGCGGCGAAGGCCTTCCGCGAAGACGTCGAGTCCGGCGTGTACCCGGCGCTCGAGCACGAATACGGCGAGTAGTCGATGGGGTCCGACACGCGACCGGTCCAGCGGGTCCGGACCTTCAAGCCGCGCCGCCGACAGCTGACCCCGGCCCGGGCGGCATTGTTCGAGCGGCTGCGCCCCACGCTGTGCCTCGACGTCGAAGGCGAGCGGTTCGACCCGACGGCCGAGTTCGGCCGGACCGCGCCGTTGATCCTCGACATCGGTATCGGGTTCGGCGACTCGTTGACCACGGCGGCCGCCGCCGACCCCGACATCGACGTGATCGGTGCCGACGTGCACACGCCGGGCATCGCGTCGACGATGGCCCGGATCGAGTCGATGGGGCTCGACAACGTGAGACTGGTGCACGGAGACGCGCTCTCGTTCGCCGAGCGGCTCGCCTCCGGTTCGCTCGCCGGCATCCGGATCTTCTTCCCCGACCCGTGGCACAAGGCCCGGCACCGCAACCGGCGGATGGCGAGTGCCCGCAATCTCGACCTGTTCTGTTCGTTGCTCTCGCCCGGCGGCACGCTGCACGTCGCCACCGACATCGAGGACTACGCACTGCAGGTGCAACGGTTGGCCGACGCTCGTGACGAGCTGGAGGGCGGTGTCGTCCCGCGTCCGGCGTGGCGACCCGAGACCAGGTACGAACGCAAGGGCCTCGTGGCCGGACGTACCGTCACCGACCTGATCTACCGGCGTCGCTGACGGCCGCGGGTACGGTTTCGGCCATGTCGGCACCCGGTTCGGTCGCAGCGCGCAGGCGCCCGCGTCCCCTGCTGTCGCAGCGGGCCGAAGCCGAACTGGGCCCCCGCCACCGTGAGGTACTCGACCAGCTCGAGTCGCTGTTCCTGCGCGAGGGGTTCTCCGGGTTCAGCGTGCGCGAGCTGGCCGCTCACGTCGGCTGCTCGCGGCGCACGCTCTACGAGGTGGCTCCGTCGAAGGACGAACTGGTCCTGATCGTGCTCGACCGGTTCCTGCATCGGGTGGGGCGCGCGGCGCTCGACGCGATCGACACGTCCGGGTCGTACGCCGACCAGATCACCGCCTACTTCCTCGGTGGCGTCGAGCTGCAGCGGCTGACCCACGTGTTCGGTGAAGACCTCGCCGACGACGCTGCAGCGCGACGGCTCTTCGATCGGCACTACGGGTACGTGATGGCGGTCACCGAACAGCTCGTCGCCGACGGCGTGGAGGCCGGCGAGTTCCGCCCGGTCGACCCCGCCGTGGTCGCCGGCGTGCTCGCCGGCACCGGCATGTTCTTCCACCAGCCCGCCGTGCAGAGCGACAGCGGTCTCGACCTCGGTCGTGCGATCGACGGTGCACTCGAACTCGTCGTTCGTTCGATCCGCGCCTGACCCGGTCTCGCCACCGCGGTTCGGCGTCGGTCGAGCCGGCCTGGCACGATGCGTTCGTGGGGCAGTTCGAGCGTGACACCGCGGTGACGCCGTCCGCCGACGGCGTCTGGATCACCGAGCTGTCGACCGACTGGAACATCGACGAGAGCGCCAACGGTGGGTACGCGCTCACCCCGGTGCTGCGTGCCGTCCGCGAGATGGGGGCACATCCCGATCCGATCTCGGTGACCACCCACTTCCTGCGGCCCGTGCAGGGTGGGGGAGTCGGGCACATCACCGCCGGGCTGATCCGCTCGGGTCGCAGCGTGTCGGTCGGTACCGGAACGCTGCACCAGGCCGACGCCGACCGGTTGGTCGTCAACGCGGTGTTCGGCGACGTCGGAACGGTCGGCGAACACACCGACGACGACGCGCCGACGCTGCAACCGGAACCGCCGGCGATCGCGTCGCCCAAACGGTGCATCGACCGGACCGAGCTGCTCCAGGGGGTCGACCTGCCGATCGCGAACCGTGTCGACGTGCGTGTCGCGCCCGAGCGTGCCGTCGCCGGTGCGTCGCCCGACGCCGTGATGGAGGGCTGGATCCGGCTCGCCGACGGTACGCCCCCGTCGACGATGTCGCTCCCGCTGTTCGCCGACGCGTTTCCACCCTCGCTGTTCTCGAGGTTCGGCCGGGTGGGGTGGGTGCCGACGATCGAGCTGACGGTGCACGTCCGCCGCCGACCCGCCGACGGTTGGTGCCAGGCGCGGTTCGAGTGCGACGACCTGGCCGGCGGTCGAATGGTGGAGACCGGAACGCTGTGGGACTCGGCGGGCCGGGTGGTCGCCCGCTCCCGTCAACTCGGATTGTTGCTCACCTCCGACTGAACGTCACTCGTTCATCTGCTGGTTGAGCCGTTCGACCGACTCGATGAACTCCTCGATCATCTCGTAGACCACCCGGGTCGCCGATTTCGACTCATTCATG
>CAXAWD010000435.1:0-3715 GCA_963972325.1 uncultured Acidimicrobiaceae bacterium | reverse complement strand
CGAACAGGACCGATCCCTTTGGGCACCGTGCCTTCAACCACGCCGCCGCTGACTCCGATCGAGATCGGCTCGCTGCTCGAAGTCATCGATCGTCCTCTCTTGTCAGCGGGAGCACTCGGGTTACGAAGTGGGCGACGGCGGGGAGGTGTTCGGCGTCGGCGTGGCCGACGACACAGGCGTAGTTGCGACGGCGGCCGGTTTCGCCGGCGACCTCTTCTCGGGTGCCGACCTGCTCGCCGCCGAACCGGGTGAGGATCGCCGCGACGTCGGTGCCTGCTGCCTCGTTCAGTTCGGCAACCGATGCCTGGAAGAGGTTCGACCAACCTTCGTCGTTGGTGAAGCGTGCGACGCGGAGCTCGATCAGCATTCGATCGCCGTCCACGGAGGTGCTGAGTCGGAGCCCGTGACCGAGCCGCTCGAGTGGCATCCCCGTCTGGAAGGTGTCGCCGCCTTGCACCCACGTGGTGCTATCCGCTGACCGGTACTGCAACACCTCGATGATTTCGTTCGCCCGCCCTCGCACCAGGTAGGTATCGACCACACCCGGGCCCGTCTCGTTCCCGCCTGTGTCCTTGGCCGTGGCGAACGGCCGCTGGCCGACGTGGGTCAGGGAAACACCGTCGACATCGATGAGAGGAGTCCGCTCCTCTGCGCCTTCATCGAGTCCTCGGCGCCGTTCGATCCGATCGCGCACGCTGTCCCAATCCTCGGGGCAGAGCTCTAACGCGTCGTCCCACCGGTGATCCGCGATGGCGTTTTCGATCTGTCGTAGCTGATCGACGATGTCGAGGCTGGGTTCGGGTAGCGGTCGATCGTCGATTCCGAGAACTGCGAGCTCGTCGATGAAGTGACTCGCCGACACGAACCGATCCGCATGCTTGGGAGCGCAGGCACGCTCGATCACGCTCGCGAGGGCGGGAGGTATGTCACCCGACACATCGAAGTCGCCCGTCACCGGGTCGCGCCCGCTGTAGGGGTGACGACCCGTGACAAGTTCATGGAGGATCACGCCGACGGCGAAGAGATCGACGTCGGGGTCGGAGCCGTCCGGGACGACGTCGGGCGGTCGGTAGGCAGCGGTCCCGCCGGACACGCCATCGCCTGGTCGCGAGGCCAGCCCGAAGTCGACGAGCACCGGCCCTCGTCCCTCCACGAGGATGATGTTCTCGGGCTTGACGTCGCGATGAGCGAATCCCTTGGAACGGACCCGAGCGAGTCGTTCGGCGTCGTCGTCAGCGGCGATCAGCCGCTCGATCTCGTCGGTGTCGGGATGGAGATGCCGGAGGCCGTCGAGGAGGCGAAGCGCGAGCGGGACACCTTCCTCGACGTCGACCGCACCTCGTTCGACCATGACTGCTCTGAGATCGGGACCGTCCAGGAACTCCGTCACGAGCGCCCATCGATCGTCGAGCTTGGTGGCGTCGCGCACCTTCACGATCGCGTCGTGGTCGAGGTCCAACAGTGCGTCGTACTCTCGGACGAGCTGGTCACCGGCATCGTCCGATTCGAAGAGCTTGATCGCGACCTGGTGCCCGGTGACGACGTCGCTCGCTTGCCATACGGTTGCATGAGCGCCGCTCCCGAGACGACGTCCCAGTGCGAACCGTCCGGCGACGGTGGCGCCGGCAGTCGGTTGGGGCTTCACCGGCTCGGCGCGGACAGCCAGCGCCGACACCTCGGCAGCGCTCGGCTTCCGATCGGCAGGCTTGGCCACCGTCAGGCTCGTTGTGGCGTCCGCCAGGTCGGCTGGTGGCCCGTCGGGCCACAGCGCCTCGATCAGCTTGCCCAAAGCGAACAGGTCGGCGGGGTGCTCGACGTCACCGCCGAGGTGCTCGGGTGCCATCCAGAAGTCGCCACCGAGCGCCGACCAGTCCGAGGGAGCGACGGTCGCTCCGGGCGCACGGTCCACTCGGGCGTGTGCGAAGCCAGCGACCCTGCTGGTGCCGTTCGGGGCGACGTGGACGACGCCGGGACCGAGTGTCCGGTGGGCGACACCGCGTCGCTCGCAGTGGGCCAGCAATCGGGCGACACCGGCGACGACTCGTCGCTTCGCCGCGTCGTCGAGTTCCTCCACGTCGGTTGCCGCCAACGTCGGGTTCGGGCTGATCGGGTGGACGACGACGAGCGAGCCGTCATCGGCGGTGAACGCAGTCTCCGGCGCCAGCAGGTTCGGATGGGCGCCGAGCAACCGACCGACGCGCGCAGCGCGGAGGAGGGCTTCACGGCGGCGCGACTTCGTCTCAGCGTCTGCCAGGGCATCGAACGTCAGCACCTCGAGCAGGACTTCGGTTGCGAAGACCTCGTGGCGCGCACGCCACCAGCGCAGGGGGCCGTTCTCGGAGAGTTTCTCCTCGGCGAGGTAGGCACCGAATCGTGACCGGGGTGTCCGGGCCTGTGTCCCGAGTGCCAGCCGGGACTTGGCGAGTTCGCGCGTCGAGGTGGGCAGCTTGTCCTCCAACAGGCCGATCGACGACGGGTTGCCGATGACCTGGGCGGCACGATCGATCGTCACGACGTGCTTGGTCATCGTCGGGTCGAGACGGAGCGTCCGTGGTGTCCGGGCGAGCACCACGAGCGGCTGGATCCAGACCTTGGTCAGGTCCGGGTGCACAGCCAGACGACTCTTGATCTTCTGTGCCTTGAGCCGCGTCGTGGAGACCGGGTGAGGTCGCGGCTCGCCGTTGACGACGAAGTCGTGCTGACCGACCACGACCTCGCCGGCCAGGTCCTTCACCTCGATGACCCACATGCAATCCGGGCCGAACACGATGATGTCGGTCTCGGTCAGTCCTCCGTGGCCGACGGTGACCTGCAGGTTGGGGTGGAGTTCGAAGCCGTCCGGGAGTTCGGCGGTGAGACGCTCGAGCACCCGTCGTTCCCCGTCGTTGACCGGCCCCGGGTTGCCCGGCGCGAGCACGATGCGAGCGGTCATCCAGCGGTGTCCCTGGGCCAGATGTCGATCGCCCGAGCCGCGAGCTCGGTACCGCGCTCGTGGATCTGCCGCTCGGCCCATTCTGGGTGCGATCCGGCGAGCAGCTTCTTGTTCAGCATGAGCACGGTGTGCTCGGCCAGTGCCTCGTTCTTGACCTCCCAAGCCGAGTTCGAGAGCGCGGGATTGAGCGTCTTCGTGACCAGTGTGAGGTTGCCCAACGAGTGCAGGATCCGATCACGCTCGATCGCTGCGAGCGTCGGGTCGTCGGTCTCGGGTAGCGGCCAGTGGGCACGCCACTTCTGAGGGAGCACGTGCTCCACTGTCAACTTGCCGCGCGTGACGAACTGGTCCTCCGACTTGGGCCCGCGGTAGGAGTCCTCGAGGGCTTCGAGGAGCATCCGGAGACGAGGTCGGGTCAGGAGGCGGTAGAGCGGGAGTGTCGTCAGGTTCGCTGCGAAGTCGGCGTCGGTCGGCCACAGCCTGGAGTCCGCGGTCTGCTCCATCAGATAGGTCCGAAGACGGTCGGGAGCTTCGGCAGGGTCGTGGTCGACGAGGCGCCCCAAGACGTCGAGGAAGAACTTGTTGTAGTCCTTCGTCGTCATCCGGCCGACCATCCGCCGCACGAGATAGCTCTCGAACGTCTTCAGGAACCTGAGTCGTCGTTCAGCGGGGAGTGCAGCATCGGGTTGTCCGAAGAGCCAGAGCAGCAGCGGCGTGCTGGTACCGACGTCCATCGTGCGCCACCGGTAGAGGAAGATGCCTTCCGGCGACCACGGGTCGATT
>CAXAWD010000434.1:0-3722 GCA_963972325.1 uncultured Acidimicrobiaceae bacterium | reverse complement strand
CTCGTGTGTGCTCGTCAGCCTGCTCGTGCTCGCCGCGCTCGTCCGGATGTGGTTGATGTCGACCGGCGACGAACAACGGGCGGTCCGACACTCGACGCTGCTCGCACTCGGCACCACGGTGCTGTTGTGGGTGCCGCCCATCGTCGATCAGGTCCGTCGCGACCCGGGCAACATGACGATGCTCTGGCGGCACTTCACGGGCGAACCGAGCGAGCCGATGATCCCGCTCGCCACGGCGGTGAAGGTCTTCCTGCGCCACCTCGACGTGTTCGGCGCCGGCTGGTCGTTCCTGTTCCACACCGACGGCTTCCTGGTTCGGTCGGGCGTCCCGGTCGAGTCGGCCGGCGTCGGGTCGTCGATCGGTGGGTTCGTCGTGTTGGTGGTGTGGATCGTGGCAGCGCTGACGGCGTTCAAGATGCAGGAGTACGTCCTCAACGCGTTGAACCTCGTACTCGCCACCGCGCTCTTGGCCGGCCTCGTGTCGATCAGCCGCATCCTCGGCAAGGTGTGGTTCTACCTCACCCTCTGGTCGTGGATGACGCTGCTGCTGCTGCTCGTGTCCGTCCTCTGGACCGCGGTGCTGGTCGTGCGTCGGCGGATCGAACTCCCGGATGCCCGGCTCGTGTCGGCGTCCGCCGTGGTGCTCGGGTTCTCGACCGTGCTGTCGCTGGGTGCGGTGGCGGTGCACCAGGTACCCGAGCGCACGCAGTCCGACGGGTTGCGCGCGATCGTTCAGCCGACGGTCGATGCGATCGAGGCGGGCGTCGGCACCGCGGTCGGCCGCGACGGCACGTACCTGGTCGTGTGGCAGGACGCGATGTACATCGGGGCCCAGGGGTACGGCCTGGTCAACGAACTCGAACGTCGTGGTATCGACGCCGGCGTCCGTGAGCCGTGGCGGGTCCCGGTCACGCCGCAGCGTGTGCTCCCGCCCGGTTCGTACGACGCCGAACTGCACGTCGTGTCGGGTGTCTACATCGACGAATGGCGCGGCCGTGACGGGTTCGTCGAGGTGATCACGGTCGACGTGCGTACCGACGACGAACGCGAACGGTTCGAGGACCTGCGCGAACGGGTCGGGCTCCGACTCGACGAACTCGGGCGATCCGAGTTGCTCGACGCCGTCGACCGCAACCTGTTCGGTGCCTCGCTCGACCCCGATCTGCCGCGTGACGTGGTCGACGACCTGTCGGAGATGCTCCTGCTGGGCGCTCCCCTGGCCGTCTTCATCGCTCCCCCGGGCAGCACCGGCTGAACGGACACCGGGGCGGGTCAGCAGCCGACCGGCGGGTCGACGACCAAGAGCAACGTACCGTCGACGCGGCGGCGGATCACCTCGGCCCGATCGACGGCGGCGTCGACGGCCGGTGACGAGACGGTCAGACGGCCTTCGGCCGCGGCGGTGGCGACGACACCGTCGGCCACGAGCACGAACGCTTCGTCACGGTCGCCCGAGGTCGCCTGCTCGAAGCGGGCGACCAACGACGGGTCCCAGTCGCCGAGGTCGAACTCGACGCTGCCGGCGGCGATGTCGGTGACCGCGGAGGCGATCGTGGCGTCGATCGACGCCTGCGTCCCGATCTCGAACGGGGACGCAGTCGAGATCACGCAGCCCGAGCCGTCATAGGCCAACGCGGCGCTGCGCTCGATCTGGCGGAGCGTCGTCACCTCCGACCCGTCGACTCGGCGGCCGTTGCCGAGCTGACGGACCATGCCCTCGTCGTCGACGCGGAACTCGATGCCCAACTCACGGAGACGCATCTGTACCGCCGCGCTCCACGGCTCGAACGGTCGGAGGTTGCCCACGTCGTAGAGCACGGCACCACCCGGCTCGAACGCGGCGAGGTCGTCGAAGGTGCGCTCGAGCGTGTCGCCGGCCGAGCGGTCGGCCGTGGGCCCGAGCGAATGGGCCGTCACACCCAGGTTCGCAATCGCCAGCGCACCGACGGCGACGAGTGCGACAGCCGCCACGTCACGTTCCCGGAGCGGGATGCGGCAGAGTTCGGCCAGCGCCCAGATGACGACGAACTGCACGAATAGCGACAACGGCCACAGCCAACGCACGTGATGCGAGCCGAGCCCGACCGGCGAAACGGTCTGCACGCTGAGCGTGGCCACCGCCGTGACGACGCCGACGAGCGCCACCAGCACCCCCGCGGTCACCGTGGTCCGCCCACGCTGCCGGGTGGCTCGACCGAGCGTTGCGAGCACCGTGACCAGGATCACGAGCGAGAGCACGGCGAGACCGCCGCTCGGGAGACCCGGCACGAACAGCTGCGGGCCGTCGGGCGTGTCGGTCAAGGGGGTCGATCGCACCGAGTCCTCGAAGCCGGGGCGGGTCCACCAGGGCGGCAGTGCGACCACCCGGGCCACCAGCTTCACCGCGGTGCCGGCGCCGATGGTGATGTCGCCGCCACCGGCGTTGGACGCGAGTCGGGCGAGGTTGCCGCGCCCCTCACCCGCGAGCTGCTCGATCAACGGCTGTGCCCAGGCCAGGGCGACCACGGCGGCGCTCCGGACCGTGATGCGATGGCGGAGCAGGGTGGCGACCGGCGGTCGGCTCGACCGGATCAGCACGAGGCCGCGACCGATCACCAGCAGGCCCAACACGACCACGACGTACACGTACCCGATATGCGTCTGCACGACGAGCGAGCCGACCGCCAACCACACCGGGACGAGCGACCACTGCCGATCGACGAGACCGACCGTGAGTAGGAGGAGGAACACGAACGGCAGCAGCAGTGCGTGCGGCTGCCAGATGTCGATCAGCAGTTCGCTGCCCATCGACCAGGTCAGGGCCGCGGCCGTCACGAGGGCCCAGCGCTCGAGCCGCCATCCACCGAGCCGGTTGCCGACCCATCCGATGCCCAGAGCGAATGCTGCGTTGAGCGTGGCGACGCCGACCGCGATCGCCGGGCCGACACCGGCGGCCCGGCCGATCGTCCACATGAACGGTGCGAGCAGGTCGGGGTAGAGCGGACCGGGGTTGTTCACGTCGACGCCGAGGGTCAACGATGCCGACGTCCACGACCCGAGCCAGGGATGGTGCGATGTGCCGACGTCGAAGGCTCGGATCGCGAGGAGCGCGCTGTCGCCGACCGGGAACCATCCGTTGACCAGCGCACGGATCGCAGCGACCACGATCGGCAGCACCACGGCTCCTCGCATCGCCCAGGGCACCCATCCAGGCGGCGCGGCCTCGTCGGGTGCCGTGTCGGTCGCGGAGTCGATGTGGGTGTCGGTCATCGTGAGGGGCACCGACGGCCGGCTCCGGCGTCCGCGCGGGTGCGAACTGTAGCCTCCAGCCGATGGACCTGACCGAACGTGGCGAGGGCTCGGTGCGGCACCCGTGGGAGGTCCAACGGTTCGAGGCGTACCGGCGGGTGCTGGCCGATCACGACGCCCTCGCCGCTCGCCGCGTGCTCGATGTGGGCGCCGGCGACGGCTGGTTCGCCGACCAGCTCGTCGCTCATCTCCCCACCGACACCGAGATCGTGTGCTGGGACGTCAACTACGACGACAACGATCTCGAACCGTCGCACCCGAACCTCGTCCGGACCAGCGAACGCCCCTCACCGGGCTACGACCTGGTGCTGCTGCTCGACGTGCTCGAACACATCGACGACCCGGTCGCGTTCATCGAGACGGACCTCGCACCGCTCACCGGCACCGGCACGAAGGTGCTCGTCGCGGTGCCGGCCCATCAGCGCCTGTTCGGC
>CAXAWD010000433.1:0-3729 GCA_963972325.1 uncultured Acidimicrobiaceae bacterium | reverse complement strand
GCACCACGTTGGCGAGCATCACGGCGGTGACGAACGGCACCACGTCGCGGTCGCGGCCCCGGTCGGCGGCGAACCCGACCATCGCGGCCATCACCGGATAGCAGACGAGGTAGCCGCCGGTGGCGCCGGTGAAGTAGGTCCAGCCGCTGCTCCAGTCGGCGAAGAACGGCAGGCCGACGATGCCGGCCACGAGGAACAGGCCCGTCGAGGCCACGCCCCGCCGCGCTCCGAGGGCGCCGCCGAGCAGCACGGCAGCGAAGGTGGCGAGGTTGATCGGCACCGGGGTGAACCCGAGCGGGATCCGAACCTGTGAGGCTGCGGCGAGCAAGAGTGCACCGCTGACGACCAGGAGCGCGGTGCGCTCGCGGAGCGCCGGCACGACGTCGGCCAGCAGTGGCCGGGCGGGGCGCGTCAGGGGTGTGATCAGTTCAGACATGGGGTCGCTCCGTGTGTCTCGAAGGGGTCGGACCGACCGTAGCAAAGGCGATGGCCGGCCACCGAGTACGCCGCTGTCGGCACCGACACGTGCGGGGTGCCTCGATCGGGGACCATCCGCGGCCGATACTGGTTCTGATGGAACGTCGTCGGGTGGCCGTGATGCTCGTCGCCGCGCTCGCCCTCGTGGGTGGTGTGGCCGGAGCGGCGTTGGCGCGCATCGACGCGCCGGCGACTGTCGGTGAGACGGCCGAGCGGGTGCCGTCGCTGCTGCCGAGCGTGCCGCTCCCGAGCGGTGTCGCACCGATCGACACGTCGAACCCCGATCGGGTGATCGGCAACGGCACGCCGGCGAGCTGCACGGCTGCGGCGGTCGTCACTGCGGTCGCCGCCGGTGGCGTCATCACCTTCGACTGTGGGTCCGACCCGGTCACGATCACGATGACGCAGACGGCGAAGGTGGTGAACACGTCGCCGCAGGTCGTACTCGACGGCGGCGGCATGGTGACCCTCGACGGAGCCGATCAGCGCCGCATTCTCTACATGAACACCTGCGACCCGGCGCAGATCTGGACGACGTCGCACTGTCAGAACCAGGCCGAGCCCCGACTGGCGGTGCAGGGCTTGACCTTCGTGGGTGGCAACAGCACCGGCGACATGACCGAAGGGGGCGGCGGTGGCGCGATCTTCGTGCGCGGCGGCCGGTTCCAGGTGTTCGACAGTGTGTTCGAGGACAACCGCTGCGACCCGACCGGGCCCGACCTCGGCGGTGCGGCGCTCCGGGTGCTCAGCCAGTACGAGGGGTTGCCGGTGGTGGTGGCCGGCTCGGTGTTCCGCGACAACGAGTGCTCCAACGGCCCGGCCGTGTCGAGCATCGGGGTGTCGTGGCAGATCTACAACAGCCAGTTCGAACGGAACCGTGCGACCGGTGTCGGCGCCAACCCGGCCCGTCCGGGCACGCCGGGCGGCGGTAACGGTGGGGCGATCGCGCTCGACGGCAGGCGCTTCACGCTCGACGTCGGCGGGGTGCTGATGCGCAACAACGTCGCGAACGAGGGCGGTGGCGCGATCTTCTTCGTGTCGAACGACCGCACGGGCGAACTCCGGATCGACGGGTCGACGCTCGACGGCAACCCGAGCCTCGGGTTCGAGACCAGGGGGTATCCGGGCATCTTCTTCCTCGGGCTCGGCTCGCCGCAGGTGACGAACTCGACGATCCGCTGACGCGCTCAGGCTCGATCGACGTCGGGCCCCTTCGCTCGTACGTCTTCGACGGCTTGCATCGCGGTGCGCAGTTCGGCCAACCACTCGTCGGCGTTGCGGCCGACCAGACGTACGCACCAGGCAAGCGCATCGGAGCGTGAACGGGCGATGTTGGCTGCGACGAGCGTGTCGAGGACCATGCGTTCCGGTTGACGGAGGCGGGTCATGGCCGGGGCGGCGAGGTGGCTGAACAGCGTGACGTCGTCGCCGACCCGCACGGCCCAGGCGACCTTGCGTCCGAATCGGCGTTCGGCCTCGCGGGTGATCTCCATGCGGTGTTCGCGAGTCGCTTCACGGAACCCGTCGACGAGCTCCCCGACGGCGTCGTGGTGATCGATCGAGGTGGCGTCGGGTGTGCCAGGCAGCTCGAGCGCGAGGGTGACGGTGATCTCCTCGCGGTCGGTCACGACGGTCGGCTCGGCCACGGCGGTCCACTCCCGAGGGAGTCGGCCGACGAACCAGGAGGCGATGGTGGCGGGGTCGGACATACCTCATCCTCGCGTACTGCTTACTTCATTACCAGTGGGTCCTGCGCGGGTTGGCGGTAGGAACGTGAGATGACCGACCGGAGCGAGCGCATCGACCAACTGGTCGTGAGCGCCGATCGCTACGACGAGTTCGCGGAGACCGCCGAACTCATGGGCGACGACGCCGGCGCCGACCGGTTCCGGCGGCTCGCCACCCGCCGACGCCTGGCTGCGATGGAGCTCCTCGACGACTGACTCGATCGGTCACCGGGCGGCGACCTCGTACGCCTCGGTCAGCAGGTCGCACAATGCCTCGTCGACGTCGTCGGCCGTGCGGACGTTCGCGACGTGCCAGAACCTCCCGCCGTGCTCGACGATCTTGCGGGTGATCGTGCGGTGGGCGGCACGTCGCTCCAGGGAGAAGCCGACGGCCACCCATCGGTCCTTCGGGCGCAGCTCGGCGAACTTGCGCGGGTTCTTCAGGAAGATGCCCTCCGACACGACGTCGAGATGCACCGGACCGACCGACTCGAGGTGGCTCATGACCGCGTCGAAGACGGGTCGCTCGTGCGCCGGCCCCGACGAGAAGTACTCGTCAAGCGACAGGCCCGGGGCGCACTCGTGCATCTGCCGGTGGCGACCGAAGTGCCGGCCGCACGCCGGGCAGGTCCAGCCCGTCACGTCGACCTACAGCGCGGCCAGCAGCGCGCCGATCGGCGCTTCGTCGTCATCGGTCGGCATCCGTCGTTCGACGTGCATCAGTCGGCGACGTTGACCTTGGCGGTGACCCGGGTCGGCGTGACCCGCACGACCATCTCGGGCGGCACGGTATTGCGTTTGCCGAACTCCTCGGCGACGCCGGCGCCCATGTAGCGGCCGCCGATCCGGGTGCCCCAGGCGAGCAGTTCGTCGGGGTCGGTGGACGTGCTGGTGGTGCCGGCGATCGTCACGAACGAGAACGGTGGCCGCTCGTCGTCGAAGCAGAGCGCGACCCGGCCGTCGCGCAGGATCGACTTGCCCTTCACGGTGTCGGCGCTGGTCATGAACACGACCTGGTCCTCGCCGTCGGGGCCGGCGCCGCGGTCGAGGTCGACCCACACCGGAGCCACGTGCGGACTGCCGTCGAGTCGGGCGACGGCCAGCTTTGCGGTGCGCGCCGGCAGCGCCTCGACGAAGTCTTGCCACCAGCCGTCGGGAGCGGAGCGATAACCCATGCCCGCAGTCTCGCACGGGCGACGATCGCTCCGGCGCCGAGGTGGGGCCTCGCGCGCACGAGTGCACGATCATCCGACCGCGGAGGCAGGATGAGCGGGATGAACGGCACCTTCCGATCGCTGCGGCACCGCAACGCCCGGTTGTTCTTCGTCGGTCTGCTGCTGTCGAACGTGGGCACATGGGTGCAGTTCACCGCCATCGCGATCCTCGTCGACCGGCTCACCGGCCGCACCACGGCGATCGGCATCCTGACGGCGCTGCAGTTCCTGCCGATGCTGTTCCTCGGCGCGTACGGCGGGGCGGGCGCCCGCCAACGCGACCGCCGCCCGGGGGGGGTGGGGGCGGCGGG
>CAXAWD010000432.1:0-3741 GCA_963972325.1 uncultured Acidimicrobiaceae bacterium | reverse complement strand
CGTCGACAACCCGGTCGACTGGTATCCGTGGGGCGACGAGGCGTTCGCCGCCGCCCGCGAGCGCGATGTGCCGATCATCCTGTCGATCGGCTACTCCGCCTGCCATTGGTGTCACGTGATGGCGCACGAGTGCTTCGAGGACACCGAGGTCGCGGCCGTGATGAACGAGCGGTTCGTCAACATCAAGGTCGACCGAGAGGAGCGGCCCGACGTCGATTCGCTCTACATGTCCGCGGTCCAGTCGCTCACCGGACGCGGAGGCTGGCCGATGACCGTCGCGCTCGACCCCACCGGACGACCGTTCTGGGGCGGCACCTACCTCCCCAAGCCGCAGTTCATGGAGCTGCTCGACGCGCTGCATCAGGCCTGGACCGACAAGCGGGACGAACTCGACAAGAGCGCGGCGTCGATCGTCGCCGCGATCGGCAAGGCCACCCGGCCGAAGTCCGACGTGCCCGGCCTCGACGTGATCAACCAGACGCTGAAGAAGATCGCCGGGGCGTTCGACCCCGAATGGGGCGGATTCGGCAAGGCACCCAAGTTCCCCTCACCGCACCATCTGCAACTGATCCTGCGGGCGTTCATGACGTCGCGGGGCGACGGCGCCAAGCAGGTGATCGCCACCACGCTCGACGCGATGGCGTCGGGCGGCATGTACGACCACATCGGCGGCGGGTTCGCCCGGTATTCGACCGACCGCGAGTGGCTGGTGCCGCACTTCGAGAAGATGCTGACCGATCAGGCGATGCTCGTCCGCGTGTACCGCGAGGCGTACTCGGTGCTCGGGCGCCCCGCCGACCGGCAGGTCGTCGAGGAGACGATCGAGTACGTGCTGCGCGACCTCCGCCACCCCGGCGGCGGCTTCTACGCCGCTGAGGACGCCGACTCGCCCGACGCCGACGGCAACGGCGTCGAGGGCCTCTTCTACACGTGGACGCCCGACGAGGTCCGCGACGCGCTGCCGGGCACGGCCAAGGCCGAGGTCCGCCAGGTGCTCGACTGGTGGAACATCACGCGCGACGGCAACTTCGACGGCCGCTCGATCCCGAACCGGATGCATGCGCGCGGGCAGCTCGTCCGCCCCGCGGAGCTCGACGCGGCCCGCCTCCGGCTGCTCGAGGCACGGTCGGAGCGCCGACGCCCCGGCCTGGACGACAAGGTCATCACCGAGTGGAACGCGTGGTTCCTCGCCGCCCTGGCCGACGCCGCGATGGTGCTGCGACGCCCCGACTGGGCCGCCGCTGCCGTCGCGAACGGCGAGTTCCTCCTCGCCGAGCTGCGCGACGACACCGGCCGGTGGTACCGCACCTGGCATGCCGACGGCGGGGCTCGACACCGAGCCCTCGCCGCCGATCATGCAGCGCTCGTCGAGGCGTTCATCCGCCTCGGTGAGCTGACGGGCGAGGCGCGTTGGCTCGAAACCGCACGGGAGACCGCCGACACGATGCTCGACTGGTTCTGGGACCCGGTCGACGGCGGCCTGTTCACGACACCGGAGGACGGCGAAGAACTCGTGGTCCGGCAGAAAGACGTGCACGACAACGCCACACCGTCGGCGAACTCGTCGGCGGCCAACGGGTTGCTCCGACTGGCGGCGCTCACCGGTGAGCTGCGGTACCGCAACCACGCGGACCGCATCCTCCAGCTGCTCGCATCGGTGATCGACGCGGCCCCGGGCGCCGTGTCCAACGCGCTGTTGGCGCTCGAGATGTGGCACCGTGGCACGGTCGAGATCGTCGTCGTCGGCGACGAGCCCACGATGGTGCGACTCGCGCAGACGATCTGGCGCCCCGACGCCGTGCTGGCATGGGGTGAACCGTACGACTCGCCGCTGTGGGACGGCCGCGAACCGGGGCACGCCTACGTGTGCCGCAACTCGGTGTGCGATCTGCCGGCGGTGACCCCCGAGGAGCTCTACGAGCGGATCACGGGCCGGCCGCTCCCGGATGGCGCGACCATCGCCCCCGGCTGATGATCTGATCGGGCCGGCGGCGCGGCCTGGCCGAGCTGCGACCGGCGCCGTCGTCAACGTCGGCGGCGAAGCCCAACGCGAGCGCACCGAGGAGTTCGAGGTGGTCGGGCACGCCGAGCGTCTCGCGCAGCTGTGCTTCGCCGCGGAACACACCGAAGAACAAGGCGCCGAGCCCGGCGTCCTCGGCGGCCAACAGCAACGTCATCACGGCCATCGACGCATCGATCGTCCAGTACGGCACCGGCCAGGCGTCGGCGCCCGCCCCGAGCCCGGTCCTGGCCTTGTCGGGTTCGGCGTACCGGTCGACGTAGGCCTGCGGGTCGGCGAACGGCAGCAGGATCACGGGGGCGTCGATGAGGCGCTGCCACCGGAACGTGGCACGGCGGTCCTCGGGCAGCGTGATGTCCCAGAACACCGCGGTGTCATCACCTTCCAACGTGACGGCGTGCCATCCCTGCGTCTTCCCCGCGCTGGGTGCCCGGCTCGCCAGGTCGACCATGTCGTCGAGCAACCCCTCGGGCAACGGATCGGTCCGGAACGACCGGGTCATCCGCCGTCCACGAACCACCTCCTCGAACGACCGACGCCCCGACGAACTCATTCCCCCATCATCCCCCATCGACGCTCACGTCCCACCGACGGCCACATCAGCCATGTCGCGATTCCAGGACCGCCGACCCCACAACCGCGACACAGCCCGCTCGGGCGCTGCCCCGAGGCATTGCACCAGACGAAGCTGCACACGACCCCGGACCCGCCCCACCGACGAACCACAGGACCGAGCCGCGCATCGAGGCTCCTGAGACGGGATCGGGTGTGGTGAGCGCAAGGCGCGACGAGCCCTCTCGATCTGGTGATCGAGAGCGGCGAGCCGCAACGCAGCGATCGCCGCACTCGGCTCGTGTCAGCGTTTGCCGAGTTTGACGAGGTCTTCCGCCATCGTCCAGCCGTACGCGATCAATACGTCGGACTTCTTCGGGTCGAGCGCCGAGAACATCTCGACCACGTCGGCGTCGAGCTTCTCGGGCTTGGACGACTCGAAGTCGAGGAAACCGGACTGCCCGTTGGAGGCGATGAACGCCTTCGCGTCGTACTTGGCGTCGACGCCGAAGCGCTTGGCGAGCCGGCGGCCCCAGGCCCGTTCTTCGCCGACGGCCTGCGAATCGGGCGACGGCGTCACCTCGTCGAGCTTGTCGAAGGCTTCGAGCCCGTCGGCGGACACGAAGCGTGACCCGACGACGACGTCTTCGTCGGGGAATGCCATGAGCGCACGGTGATAGGCCTCGCCCATCAACCCGCGCATCACCGTGTCGCGCTTGGAGTGGCGACGCACGCTGAACATGCCGATCAGCACGCAGGGGGTGCCGCCGATGCGCTCCAGCGTGGAGAACATGAAGCCGTGCATCTTGTCGTCGACCCGGGCGACCGTGGCGAGAACCCAGTCCTCCTTCGCCTTCGAGATGGCTCCGATGTCGAAGGCACCCTCGATCGAGCCCATCTCATCGAGATCGGCGTCGGTCAGTGAACTGGCGTCATTCGTCGTGACTTCGAGCGGCATCGGTCCTCAGCTCCCGGTACTTCTGGAGGCTCTATTGTGCCACCGATTCGGCAGCGTTTCACAAACGGCGGCGAATCGCCGACACGATCCGCCAGATGACGATGCCGGTGACCAGGCGCTTTGCACGGGCGATCACAACATCACCGCATCGTGCCCGAAGGCCATCCGGAGTTCGCCGACCGATCGGTCGATGTCGACACGGAACTCGTCG
>CAXAWD010000431.1:0-3773 GCA_963972325.1 uncultured Acidimicrobiaceae bacterium | reverse complement strand
TGCCGCACTGGAGTCGGCCGCCGGCGACCACACCGCCACCGATGCCGGTGCCGAGCGTGACGAGCACCATGTCGGTGGTGCCCCGGCCGGCGCCGTGCATCCACTCGGACACGGCGGCGCACGTGGCGTCGTTGTCGACGTGTACGGGTTGCCCGACCCGTTCGCCGAGCAGGCCGGCCACGTCGAAGTCGGCCACGCCGTCGAGGTTGGGCGCAGCCCGCAGCACGCCCTGGCGGGTGACGAGGCCCGGTACACCGACCCCGATGTGGTCGAACGGCCCGAGCGCGTCGGCGAGTTCGGCCAGCGTGTCGATCAGCAAGGGCAGGCTGCCGTGGCCGCGCGGTGTGGGACGGCGCTCTTCGGCGACGATCTCACCGTGTTCGTCGAGCGCGACACCGAGACACTTGGTGCCACCGACGTCGAGGCCGACGGTGCGGCGGTTCACGCCTCGGCGAACGCTTTGAGCTCTTTGATCGCGTTGAGGATCCGGCGCTCGGCGCGGCGCTTGACGAAGCCGGGCAGCGGAACGACGAGTTCGATCCGCAGGTCGTACTGCACCTGGGTGCCGCCGTCGGCCGACGGGGTGAACCGGTACGCGCCCTCGATCGAGCGCTGGATGTCGCCCTTGACCATGGTCCACGCGAGGGCCTCGGGTGCCTGCGAATAGTCGTACTCCAGCGTGTAGTGGGTGCTGCGACCCAGCGCCGACGTGCGGAACTCGACCTGGTGGGGACGGCCCTCGTCGTCACGACTCGTGATGACCACGTCTTTCACGTCATGGGCCCATTCGGGGTATCGCTCGAGATCGGTGGCGATCGCCCACACCTGATCGTGCGGGGCCGCAATGGTGATCGTCTCGGTCGCGGTCTCAGCCATGGTCTGCATTCTGCCTGATTTCTTTCGTCGAAGGGGGGAGGTTCGCCCGGGTGGCGAAGTTGCCGTGGAACGCCGCCCACAGGCCGTTGAGGCCGAACCCGAGCATCGGTACGAGGAAGCCGACGGCGAGCGACGAACCGGGGTTGCCATCGGGGCCGTCGGGCCGGGCGAGCGTGGTGGTGATCGCCACCGCGAACTGCACGACCAGCGTCAGGTTCATCGTGCGTCGGACCGGCGACGGAATGGCCTCGCCCATCAGCAGGTAGAGCTGGGTGACCGAGATCTCGTCGGTGCGGCTGCGCTGCACGGCGTTCCAGTACGACCAGATGAAGGCGAACACGCCGACCGCGAACAGCACCATCGCCGTGATGGCACCGACCCATTGGCTCGGTGTGGAGAACACGGCCGCGGCGTAGGCGGCCGTGACGGTGAAGATCGCAGTCAGAACCAGGTTGGCCCGGATGATCGCGTCGTTCATCGCCACGGTGACCAGGTTAGGGGTTGATGCCCAGCGCTGCGCCCAGCCGGGCCGACAAGACGTCGTAGGAGAACCGCTCGACGGCGCGGCGGCGGGCGGCGGCACCCATGCGGCGACGGAGTGCGTCGTCGGCCAGGAGCCCGGTGAACGCCTCGATCGTCGATTCGACGGCCCGATCCCCGCCCGGCGGGTCGACGACGATGCCCGTGACCTGGTGTTCGACCGCCTCGGCCGCTCCCCCGCTGTTGCCGGCGACCTGTGGCACACCGCAGGCCGCGGCCTCGACGAACACGATGCCGAACCCCTCCTGTTCGAGCCCCGCCCACCGGTTGCGGCACAGCATCGTGAACACGTTGGCGCAGCCGTACACGAGCGGGAGGTCGTCGTGGTCGACACGGCCGAGGAACGTGACCGGCGCCTCGAGTTCGCCGGCGAGTTTCCGCAGGCGGTCGGCGTCTCGACCGGTGCCGGCGATCGCCAGCACCAGGTCGGGGTGGGTGCGGCGCATCTCGGCGACGGCGCGGATCGCGGTGTCGAACCCCTTGCGGGGCACGAGCCGCGAGACACCGGCGATGATCTGGGCGTCGACGGGCAGACCGAGGTGGCGGCGGGCGTCGGCTCGCTGTGCGTCGTCGAGCGGCCGGAACCGGTCGACGTCGACGCCGGGCGGCACCACCGTGGCCGGCAGGTCGCGTCCGGCCGCGAGGTTGGCCTCGTCGAGCGAGTACTGGCCGGCGGCGATGACGTGCCGGGCGTTGCGCAGCACGTGGGCGAGTGCCTGTTTGGCACCGGGGAGGCGTCCGGGCACGGTGACTTCGGCACCGTGGAGCACCACATCGTACGGCAGGTCGAGCGACGGCCCGATCAGCCCGAGCGGCACGGCCGGGTCGAGCACGACGAGTTCGGCGCCGAACTCGGCGGCGAGATCGTTCACCCGTTTGACCATCAGCGGGTGCGGCAGCAGGACCGGTTCGCGAACCCGTTCGATCCGGTACGCCTGCTCCGCGTCGAACTCGGCGGTGCCGGCGTAGGGGCTGGTGAGCACCGCGAATTGCTCGGGCGGCAGCCGTCGCCACCACTCCCACAACAGGTTCTGGATGCCGCCGATCTTGGGGGGATAGTCGTTGGTGACGAGGAGGTGCTTCACACGGCCGCCCGGGAGGAGAGTTGTTCGGTGGCCCACTCGGCGTGTTCGCGCAGCAGTTCGTCGTCGCTCGACCGGTACCGGGCGAGGGTGCGTTGCGTCCGTTCGTCGGCGGGGTCGCCGACGTTGCCGAGCACGATCAGGGCGTTGCGACGCCACCAGATCGGGTTGCGCTCGGCCAGGTACCAGCGGCCGTAGCGCTCGATCAGGTCGTCGTCGACGGCATCGAGCAGGTCGAGCACGTCGACCCATGCCTGCACCGGCTCGTCGGGCGTCGTCGTGAGGTCGATGCGGTGCTTCTCGCCGAGGCGGACCGACGGCGGGCAGACCTCCTGACAGTCGTCGCAGCCGTACAGTCGGTCGCCGAGCGCCTCGCGGTATTCGACGGGGAACGTGCCGGGGCGCTGGGCGAGCCAGGCGAGGCACTTGTTCGCGTCGACGACACCCGGTGCGACGATGGCACCGGTGGGGCACCCGTCGAGGCAGCGACGGCAGGTGCCGCAGCCGTCGGCAACGGGCTCGCTGACCGGGTACTCGGCGGTGGTGACGACCGAGCCGAGCACGAAGAAGCTGCCGGCGCCGGGGATCAGGATGTTGGCGTTCTTGCCGAACCACCCGAGGCCACCCAGGTAGGCGACCTCGCGGTCGACGACCGAATTGTCGTCGGCGAACGCCACGGCACGGTGATCGGCCCGGCGGATGCGGGTGACGATCGCCCGCAGCCCCGTACGGAGTGGAGCGTAGTGATCGACCCACGCGTAGCGAGCGACTCGGGCCTGCGATCCCGCCGGCCGGTCGGGTTCGTCGACGGCACGGTACGGCCGGGCGGCCACGATGATGCTGCGGGCGTGCTCGACCGCACGTCGTGGGTCGGTGGACCGTTCGGGGTTGCGGTACGTGAACCCCATGTCGGCGTGGAGGCCGGCGTCCTTGCGCTCGCGCAGTGCGGTGCGGGCCCGCTCGAGCACGTCGGCGGGAGCCACACCGAGGTGCGCGATGCCGTGCTCGGCTGCGATCTCGGTGATCTCCTCCCACGTCGGGAGCGGTTGGGGCCGGCGCACCCACCCCAGGCTACGGGTCGATCAGCCGGCGTCTCGGAACTTGAGGTCGGGGATCAACCCGGCCCGGCTGAACATGCGCACGACACGTGCCTGTTCGAGGTCGAGGATCAACGGCTCGTGCTCGGCCGGGGCGGTGTCTCCCATGACGAAGGTGACGACGCAATCGTCACAAGCCGACGTGCACTGCATCGAGCAGTCGTCGCAGGAGATCGTG
>CAXAWD010000430.1:0-3784 GCA_963972325.1 uncultured Acidimicrobiaceae bacterium | reverse complement strand
ACGGCCTGGCTGGCGGTGGTGGGGCCGGAGGCGTGTCGCGGTTGTGGGGCCGGGGTCTCAGGTGCGCGACGCGGCGTGGAGGTCGTGGGTGATCGGTCGGCTGTGTCGCGGCCGTGCGGCCGGGGGTCTCAGAATCGCGACACGGCTCGGCTCACGGCGGGCTGGCTGGCGGTGGTGCGGTGGGTGGGCCGTGTCGGGGGCTGAGGTCAGTTCGTGGCGAGTTGGGTGGCGTCGAGTTCGTAGAGGGCGGTGGCGTCGGCGGTGATCGCCGGCAGCAGGCCCGAGACCGTCGGCAGGATCTGCTCACCGAAGAACCGGGCGCTCGCCCGCCTCGCCACGGCGTCGGGGTCGTCCCCGGGCACCGCCAGCGCCCCCTTGGCCAGCAGGCCGGCGCAGACCGTGGTGCCGAGCAGCCGCAGATACGGCGCCGAACCGGCGAGCAGCGAACGAGGATCGTCCGCGGCGACGCCGACGAGGTGATCGGTCGCCCGGCGCGCATCGGCCACCGCCGCACGCAACCGCTCGCCGAACGCACCCATCCCGTCGGCGGCATCGAGCGCGTCGGCCCGGGTGTCGAACTCGTCGAGCAGGTCGGCGACCACACCGCCCGACCGCATCCCGAGCTTGCGCCCGACCAGGTCGGCGGCCTGGATGCCGTTGGTGCCCTCGTAGATCGCGGCGATGCGGGCGTCGCGATAGTGCTGCGCGGCACCGGTCTCCTCGACGTACCCCATGCCACCGTGGATCTGCAGGGCGAGCGACGTCATCTCGTTGCACACGTCGGTGCACAACCCCTTGCTCAGCGGGATGAGCAGGTCGGCCAACTCCTGCCAACCGCGGGCGTCGTCGGCCTCACCGGCCGCTTTGGCCGCGTCGGCACGGTCGAGCGCTGCGGCGTTGGTGTACACCAACGCCCGCATGCCGTCGATCCACGCACGCTGCGTCATCAACATCCGCCGGACGTCGGGATGCTCGATGATCGGGCTCGACGTACCGGCCGGAGCACCGATCGCACGGCCCTGCTCGCGGTCCTGGGCGTACTGCAACGACTGCTGGTACGCACGCTCGCTGATGCACAGACCCTCGAGACCGACCGAGAGTCGGGCGCTGTTCATCATCGTGAACATGTTGCGCATGCCCTCGTGCTCGCCACCGACGAGCCACCCGATCGCGCCGTCGTAGGCCATCACGCACGTGGGCGAGCCGTGGATGCCGAGCTTGTGCTCGATCGACACGCACGTCGCCGTGTTGCGCTCACCGAGCGAACCGTCGTCGTTCACCAGGTACTTCGGCACGACGAACATCGAGATGCCCTTGGTGCCCGGAGGCGACCCGGGCGTGCGGGCCAGCACCAGGTGGACGATGTTCTCGGCGACGTCGTGCTCGCCCCACGTGATGAAGATCTTCTGGCCGGTGATCGCCCACGACCCGTCGTCGCGCGGCGTCGCCTTGGTCGCCACCGCACCGACGTCGGACCCGGCCTGCGGCTCGGTGAGGTTCATCGTGCCGGTCCACTCGCCGGTCAGCATCTTGGGCAGGTACACGGCTTTTTGCTCGTCGGAGCCGTGGGCGTGGATCGCCTCGATCGCACCCTGCGTCAGGAGCGGGCACAGCGACAGCGCCATGTTGGCGGAGGTGAGCATCTCCTGCACGGCGATCGCGGAGATCCACGGGAAGCCGGCGCCGCCGTAGTCGGGGTCGAACGGCATCGCGCCGAAGCCGGACTCGACCCACTTGGCGTACGCCGGTTTGAAGCTGTCGGGGAGGGTGACCGTGCCGTCGTCGTGCCACACCGCGCCGATCGTGTCGCCGTCGCGGTTGGTCGGCGCGACGACCTCGGCCATGAAGCGCCCGACCTCGCCGAGCACGTCGTCGAGCGTGTCGGCGTCGACGTGACCGAACCGTTCGGTCGCCGAGATCGCGTCGAGGTCGGCGATGTGTCGCATCACGAATCGGATGTCGCGCAGTGGTGGTGTGTAGTCGCTCACGTGGAAAGGCTTTCACATCGCGTGCACCGACCGAAACTTCCGTTTGATCCTGTGCGGGGAACCCCTGCTATGTTGCCCGCAGCACGATCCGGTCTTGGGGAAGACACACGGATCGTCGCCGGCATCACACAGGGGGACGAGATGACGCTGACCGAGCAGGCACAGCCGACAGGATCGGGCGCGACCGGGGCCACGACGGTCGCATCGCTCGCCAGGGATTGGGCCCGCCGGGCACCCGATCAGGTGGCGATGCGTGAGAAAGACTTCGGGATCTGGCGCGAGATCACGTGGGGCTCGTTGTGGGAGCGGATCGAAGACGTCGCCCACGGCCTGATCGCCCTCGGGGTCGAGCCCGGCGACCGGGTGTCGATCCACGCGGAAGACCGTCCCGAATGGGTGATCCTCGACCTCGCCACCGTCGCCGTCCGCGGCATCACGGTCGGCTTCTACCCGACCAACCCGGCCGCCGAGGTCGAGTACCTCCTGCAGGACTGCGGCGCGTGCGTGCACTTCGCCGAAGACGAGGAACAGTTCGACAAGGTCGACGAGATCGACCCGGCGGCGCTGCCGGGCCTCCGCACGATCGTCTTCGTCGAACCGCGCGGCATGATCGGCAAGGACGACCCGCGACTGCTCTTCTGGGACAACCTCGTCGAGCTGGGTCGCGAGCACAGGGCGAAGCACCCCGACGCCGTCGCCGAGCGCATGGCGGCAGCGACCCCCGACGACGTGATGACGCTGGTCTACACGTCGGGCACCACGGGCCCGCCGAAGGGTGCGATGCTCACCAACAAGAACGCGGCGTTCTGCATCGACGTGATCGTCAACGCCGAGGCCCGGGTGCCGGGAGGCGCCCCGACACCCGACGACCAGATCGTCACCTACCTGCCCCTCTGTCACGTCGCCGAACGCATCTTCTCCACGTGGACCATGGTCGGCGCCGGGCCGGTGCTCAACTTCGCCGAGTCGATCGAGACGGTCAACGAGAACCTGCGCGAGGTGCAGCCGACGATCTTCTTCGCGGTGCCCCGCATCTGGGAGAAGCTCCACGCCCTGGCGTTGATCCGGGCCAACGACGCCACGTGGTTCAAGAGCAAGATGCTCGGGTTCGGGCTCAACCTCGCGTCGCGCATCGGCAAGATCAAGGTCGCCAACGGCGGCGAACACACCATGAAGTCGCGGCTGATGGCGGCCGTCGGTTGGGTGCTGGTGTTCCGCCCGCTCCGTGAGCGGCTCGGGCTCCGGAGAACCAGGTACGCGAGTTCCGGCGCGGCGGCGATCGCGCCCGAGGTGCTCGAGTTCTTCATCGGGCTCGGTGTCCCGGTCTACGAGCTCTACGGCATGACCGAGAACTCGGCGATCGCCACGGCCAACTTCGTGGGTCGCATGAAGCTCGGCACCGTCGGCGAGCCCTACCCCGACATCGGGTTCCGGATCGCGGACGACACCGGCGAGATCCAGACCAAACACGACGGGGTGTTCAAGGGCTACTGGAACAAGCCTGACAAGACGGCCGAGACGTTCACCGACGACGGTTGGTTGATGACCGGTGACGTCGCCGAGTGGGTCGACGGCACCCACGTTCGCATCGTCGACCGCATCAAACACATCATCATCACCAGCGGCGGCAAGAACATCTCGCCGTCCGAGAGCGAGAACAGCCTCAAGACGTCGCCGTACGTCAACGAGGCGATGGTGATCGGTGAGGGCCGCAAGTACCTGACCGCTCTGATCGGCATCGAGCTCGACACCGTCGGCGACTGGGCGTTGCGCCGTGGCCTGCCCTACACCACCTA
>CAXAWD010000429.1:0-3791 GCA_963972325.1 uncultured Acidimicrobiaceae bacterium | reverse complement strand
CCGCGATCACCACACGGCGGGCGTGCCGGCGGAGGCGGCTGGCGGGCGCGTCGGTCACCGCACCAGTGAACATCGGCAACGCCGCCGGCGCCAATGGCGGCGCCTGGCGACGACGCCGAGGCGCTCAGTCGAGCGTGGGCCCGACGGCAGCCACGACGGCATCGGGCTGCTCGTACGGGGCCATGTGGCCGGCATCGGGCACGGTGACCAGCCGCGCGTCGGTCGACGTGAGCAGCGCTCGGAACCGTTCGGCGTAGGCAGGCGGGTACATCCGGTCGAGCTCACCCCACACCAGGGTGGTCGGACACGTCACCCGGTACAGCCGGTCGGACAGCCCACGGTTGGGGATCGGGAACAGGATCTTGCCCGCGGTGCCCATCCGGCGGGCATTGCCGACCATGAAGTCGATCAGCGCTGCGTCGTCGGTGAAGTCGCGCCCGGCGGTCAACATCTGCTCGCCCGCGACCGGGTCGACGAACAGCGCCTCGGCGAGCTCGAACGGCACCATCGAGAAGAGGTCGGGCACCGGGTGCTCGTCGAGCCAGAGCCCGGCGGCACCGATCAGCGTCAGCGACGCCATCGCCGACGGGTTCAACGCCGCCATCTCGGCCGCGATCATGCCGCCCATCGAGTGGCCGATCACGTGCGGCGACCGATCGAGTTCGAGCGCGTCGAGCAGGTCGAGGCCGTGCAGCGCGAAGTCGAGCATGTCGAACAGACGCGTCTCGGTCTCATGCTCGCCGTAGCCGGGCCACTCGGGAGCGAACACGACGTGATCGGCGGCCAGCGCGTCGAGCACCGGCTCGGACGGCAGCACCCCGCCGGCACCGTGGAACCACACCACCGGCGCACCCGACGAACCACGGACGTGGACCGTCGCGTCGATGCCGCGGCGGGTGGTGACGTGTCGTTGTGTGATCGTGCTCACAGCGCCCCCTCGACGTCGGACACGGGCTCACGGTCGGCGGGCCGACGCGCGGCGTCGACGCTCGCCGCATCGTTGGTTCTCCGATCGGCCATCGGCGAACACCACCACGGCGACGGGTCGTGATCGGGCCAGATGTTCTTCAACCGCGGCATCACCTTCTCGGCGAACAACTGCGAGGAGTTGCGGACCTTCCAGTCGGGCATGTTGCCGGTGTGCATCAGGCAGAACACGGTGCCCACGCGGAGGTCGGCGGCGAGCTGCTCCATCTGCTCCGCCACGGTGTCGGGGCTGCCGGCGATCACCGCACCCGACTCGACGAGGTCTTTCCAGGTCAGCTTCTGGAACAGCTCCATCGACTCTTTGCGGAGCTGGCTCAGCTTGCCGGCCTTGAGCGTCTTGAGCGTGCGGTACCCGGGCGGGTCGGCGAAGCCCGGGTACACGTGGAGGCAGTTGTTGAAGAAGTACAGGATGTGTTCCGCGTAGAGCCGCTCGGCCTCCTCGTCGGTGTCGGCCACGGCGATGATCTGGGCGAAGCTCGCACGGTACGGGTTGTCGTCGCGGTCGCCGCGCTCCTCGCGCCGCTGCCAGTACCCGTCGAGCAGCGACTTGCCCGCCTTGTACCCGCTGAACGAGAGGTACGAGTAGTTGTAGTCGTGGTCGAGGCAGAAGTCCCACGTCTCGATCGACCCGCCGCCGGGGATGTACACCGGCGGGTGCGGCTGCTGGATCGGGCGCGGCCAGATGTTGACGTGGCGCAACTTCGTGTACCGGCCGTCGAACGCGAACGGCTCGGGCTCGGTCCAGGCCTTCATGATGAGCTCGTGCGACTCGACGTACTTGTCGCGGGTGAGCGCCGGGATCTGGCCGAGGCAGAAGTTGGTGTCCATCGGCGTGCCGACCGGGAACCCGGCGATCAGGCGGCCACCGGAGATGCAGTCGAGCATCGCGAACTCCTCCGCGACCCGCGTCGGCGGGTTGTAGCCGACGATCGAGTTGCCGATCACGCAGATCGCGGCGTCGCCCGTGCGGCGCGCCAACGCCGCGGCGATCAGGTTGGGGCTCGGCATGAGCCCGTACCCGTTCTGGTGGTGCTCGTTGCAGCCGATCCCGTCGTAGCCGAGTTCGTCCGCGAACTCGAGCTGATCGAGGTACGAGTTGTACACCTCGTGTGCCCGCTCCGGGTCGAACAGCGAACTCGGGATGTCGACCCAGACCGACCGGTGTTCTTCCCGGAAATTCTCCGGCAGATCCGGCCACGGTTGCAGGTTGAACCAGACGAACTTCATCACGACCCCCTCGTCGATGCCTCGGCCCAACCTACGACCGGACCCCCGGGCGAATCGGGTCGGAGCACCGGACGGTCGGTCCTCATGTTCGTGCGCGAACCGACCGATGATCCGACGATGACCACCACAGCCGCATGACCCCCCGCATGAACCGGCCGAACACGAGGGCGATCGTCGTCACCGCCCTCGTCCTCGCTCTGACCCCGACGTTCGGACGCACCGCCTCACCGGCGGTCGCCGCCGACGTGGAACGGACGCGCGCGTCCGCTCGCGTCGACGCGCTCAGCCCGCGTCTCGCCGCAGTGACCGACGAGCCCGACGACCGCATCCTCAGCCGCACGGTCGAGTCGACCGCCACGACACCGGACGACGTCGGCGACCTCCTCACCGACGGCCGCGGCCGGTTGATCGTCGACGTGACGCTCGCGGAACCGACCGACGCCGCGCTCGCCGCGCTCGACGAGGTCGGGGCGGAGCTGATCGCCACCGACGCCGGCCCGGTGCTCGCCACGGTCGCGGTGCCAGTCGGCACCATCCGCGATCTCGCCGCGCTCCCGACGGTCGCATACGTGGCCGAGGTCGTCGCTCCCTACCGCTCCGAGTATCCGGCCGGCGGCGCGGCCGACCTGCCCACCCTGGGGCCGGCACCCGCCGCACCGAACGCAGCCGCCTGCGCTGCCCGTGTCGTCAGCGAGGGAGACGCCCAGCTGCGAGCCGACGAACTGCGAGCCGCGTCCGGATCCGACGGCTCCGGAGTGGTCGTCGGCGTCGTCTCCGACTCGTACGACAACCTGGGCGGCGCCGGCACCGACATCGCCGCCGGCGAACTGCCCGGTCCGGGGAACCCCTGCGGCTACGACACGCCCGTCCGAGTGCACTCCGAACTCGAGAGCGGCGGGGCGGACGGGGGGCGGGCGATGCTCCAGATCGTGCACGACCTCGCGCCCGGCGCCGAGCTCATGGTCGCAACCGGAGCCACGGGCGAGGTCGCGATGGCCGAACAGATCCGGCAGCTCGGCACGGCCGGGGCCGACATCATCACCGACGACATCGGATACCTCACCGAACCGATGTTCCAGGACGGCCCGATCGCGCAGGCGATCGAGGAGAACCGCACCGAACGCGGAATCCTCCACTTCGCCGCAGCGGGCAACGCGAATGCGATCATCGGGGGCAAGAACGTCACCTCGTACGAGTCTCCGGCGTTCCGCCCCACGGCGTGTCCGGCCGGCGTACCCGCCCATCAGAACGCGTGCCATGACGTCGACGGCACCGCCGGCACCGACGCGGGTGCCGGCATCACACTCGTCGACAACGGTTCGATCGTCCTGATGCTCGGCTGGAGCGAGCCGATGTACGAGGTCACGACCGACCTCGACCTGTACCTCGTCGACACCGTCACCGGACTCGTCGTCGCCGCCTCCGAGTTGAACAACGCCGCCAGCATGCGCGCCGGCGAGTACCTCACCTACCGGAACACCACCGGCGGCACCCGGACCTTCGACATCGTGATCGGCCGGTACGGCAACGGCACCGACCCGTCCGGCACCCCCCGGCTCCGCACGGTGCTCGTTCGC
>CAXAWD010000428.1:0-3795 GCA_963972325.1 uncultured Acidimicrobiaceae bacterium | reverse complement strand
GGCAACGCGAAGTGGTCGTAGATTCACTGTCAGGCGTCGAACAGGGGTGTCTCGGTGTCGAGGATCAGGCCGTCGAAATCGAAGATGATCGCTTGCACCACGGGGCCATCGTCGCAGTTCAGACCCGCTGCATGGCAACGGGTTCGCCCGGTGGGAGTGCGATCTCGATCGGGTCGCCGGTTCGGACCTCGCCGCCGTTGACCACGACCGACATCACGCCGCCGCGTCGGACCGTCTCGCCGTCGATGTCGAGTCGCAGCTCGCCGAGCAGCCCGTCCTGGAGCCCGTTGATCTGCCCGCACGGGTTACGGAGCCCGGTCAGCACGATCATCGCGTCGGCCCCGAGCCGGAGCACGGTGCCCGTGGGGAGCGCGAACAGATCGACGCCGGTCGTGGTGATGTTCTCACCGAGCGCGCCGGGCGCCACGTGGAACCCGCGACCTGCGAGGTGGTCGAGGAGTTCGGTGGTGAACAGCGACACCTGCCGCAGGTTCGGCTGGGTCGGGTCCTTGGCGACCCGCGACCGGTGCTTCACGTTGGCGCCGGCGTGCGCGTCGCCCCCGACGCCCAGGCCGGCGAGGAGCGTGACCGATTCGACGGATGCCTTGCTGAACGTGTGCGAGCCGCTCAGCTGGACACCGGCCACCCGAGCCGTCGGCGCACCGGTCGCGGAGACGGTCACGGCGCGATCACGGATCGGACGATGTCGGTCACGAATGCATCATCCAACGATGCACCGGAGATGAGCAAGCGAAAGTAGATCGCCCCGAGCAGCAGGTCGATCGCCACATCGACGTCGGACGCGCTCAGGCGGCCATGTCGCTCGGCGCGGCCGAGCAGTTCCCGGAGCAGCCCCCTGCGTTCCTCCAGCGCGACGTCGAGCAGGTCGCGCAACTCGGGCTCGTGGCGTGCCGGGCCGACGATCTCGGCGACCGAGGCGCCGAACGTCGACGTCGTGAGGGCGGCGACCGTGTTGCCCAACAGGCGCTCCACGTCGACCAGCACGTCGCCCGTGTCGGGCACCACCGGGTTGGCGGTCGCGAGCGTTGCCGTCATTGCTGCCGCGACGAGCTCCGCCTTCGTCGCGTGACGGCGGTACACGGTCGGTCGGCTCACCCCCGAGCGGATGGCGACGGCCTCGATCGTCAGACCGGCGTAGCCGACATCGGCGAGCAGGTCGATGGTGGCCGCGGCGATCGCAGCATCGGTGCCGGGCCGTCGCGGGCGGCCCACCGTGGCCGTCACAGGTCGCCGGCCTCGAACCGCTGGTACCCGCCGTCGAGGCCCAGGATCACCTGGACGATCTCGGCGTACGGCATCGAGAAGAACTCGAGGTCGCGGAGTTCCTCCCACAGTGCGTGGTATCGGTCGAGGGAGTCGAAGCGACACAGCACCCAGTCGGTGAACCCCGAACCGAGCGCGTCGGCGTCGAACCAGGTGAGGTCGACCTCGCGGTCGTAGCGGTGGGCGATCTCGAACATCGCCGCCGACTTGGCGTTGCGTTCGGCACGACTGAGCGCCAGCCAGTTCGGCAGCAACCTCAGTGTCACGACGGCCCCGTATCGCATTGCTCGCTCCTCACTCGATCCCGATTACGATACAGCATGTCACGTTATCAGGCGAAGTGCCCACGGGGTACGGTCCAGCTGTGCTCGACCTCGCGATCGTTGCCGGTGTCCTGGCGGTCGTCGCCGCGATCCGACACCTGATCGAGGACCTGCCGGTCACCGCCCCGATGCTCTACGTGGCGGCGGGGGTTCTGCTCGGTCCCGACGCGCTGAGCGTGCTCGAGATCGAACTCGAGAGCGAGACGGTCGCGATCCTCGCCGAGCTGACGCTCGCCGTCCTGCTGTTCTCCGACGCCTCGCGAATCGACGTGCGCCGGCTACGACCATCGATCGGGCTCCCGGCCCGGCTCCTCGGCATCGGGTTGCCGCTCACGATCGCGCTCGGCACGGTGTTGACCGCGCTCCTCCTCACCGAGCTGAGCTGGGCGGAGGCGGCGCTGATCGCCGCCGTGTTGGCCCCGACCGATGCGGCGCTCGGCGAAGCGGTCGTGTCCAACGAGGCGGTTCCGCTCCGCGTCCGTCAGGCGCTGAACGTCGAGTCGGGTCTGAACGACGGCATGGTGGTACCGGCCGTGACCATCTTCCTGTCGATGGCGATCGGCGGCGAGCTCGACGGACCCGGGAGCCTGGCCGTCGAGGCGCTGACCGAGATCGGCGTCGGCGTGATCGCCGGTGCCGCCATCGCGTTCGCGCTCACCCGCGTCGCGATGCTCGCGATGGAGCGCCACTGGACCGACAGCGAGGGCCTGCGGCTACTGATGCTCGGCGGAGCGCTCGTTGCGTTCGCCGGCTCGACCGCCGCGGGCGGCAACGGGTTCATCGCCGCGTTCGTGTGCGGCCTGCTCGTGCGGGCCTTCATGGGCGAACCGGTCGACACCCAGACCGAGCTCGCGGAGGACGTCGCCCAGATCGGGGCAACCGCCACGTTCGTGCTGTTCGGCGCCGTGCTCGTCTGGCCGGCGTTCGACGCCTTGACGCCGCTCGTGGCCGTGTGCGCGATCGCCACGCTCACGATCGGCCGGATGGTCCCCGTCGCGATCTCGCTGATCGGCTCGGGGCTCGAGCCGACGACCGTCGCGTTCATCGGCTGGTTCGGCCCGCGCGGCCTCGCGTCGATGGTGTTCGGCCTGCTCGTGATCCAGGAGGAGGCGCTCGTCGGACGCGAGCAGCTGTTCGCTGTGATCGTGTTGGTGATCGTGGCATCGGTCGTGCTGCACGGTCTGTCGGCCGGGCCACTCGCCGTCAGGTACGGCCACTGGTTCGACCTGCACGGCAACCACGACATGGAGGAAGCCGTCGAGGTCGAGGCCCCCATGCTCCGAGGCGAACGACGCCCCTGATCCACCGAGGTCGCAGACCGGATCGCGTCAGGTTCGAGAGGCGAGGCGATCCAGAGGGGGTCGGTGCGTCGTGGTCAGCCGACGAGTTCGGCGAGGCGGCGGATGCCCTCTTCGAGATCGTCGTCGCCGAGGGCGAAGCTGAACCGGGCGTAGCCGGGCGCTCCGAATGCCTCGCCGGGCACGAATGCGACCTTGGCCTGTTCGAGCACCAGGTCGGCGAGTTCGAGCGTGTTGGTGGCCGTCTGGCCGTTGATGTCGCGGCCGAGCAGGCCCGACACGTTGGGGAAGCAGTAGAACGCGCCCTGCGGCTCGATGCAGCTGACGCCGTCGATGTCGTTGAGGAGTCGATGCATGTTCGTGCCGCGCCGGGTGAAGGCCTCGCGCATCATCACGACGTCGTCGAGCGGACCGGACACAGCGGCGATGGCCGCCCGCTGCGCGACGTTGGCGACGTTGGACGTGACGTGGCTCTGGAAGTTGGTGCACGCCTTGACGACGTCGTTCGGGCCGATCAGCCAACCGACGCGCCAGCCGGTCATCGCGTAGGTCTTGGCCACACCGTTCAACACGAGGCACTGCTCAGCGAGGTCGGGCACCAGCGTGGGCATCGAGGCGAACTCGTGGGCGCCGTAGGTCAGGTGCTCGTAGATCTCGTCGGTGACGACCCAGACGCCGTGCTCGACCGCCCATTCGCCGATCGCCTTCACCTCGGCCGGCGAGTACACGGCGCCCGAGGGGTTGTCGGGGCTCACGAACAGCAGGACCTTGGTGCGATCGGTCCGCGCCGCCTCGAGCTGCTCGATCGTGACCTTGAAGCCGGTCTCGTCGCCGGTCTCGATGACGACCGGCACACCGCCGGCCAGCGTGATCGCCTCGGGGTAGGTGGT
>CAXAWD010000427.1:0-3822 GCA_963972325.1 uncultured Acidimicrobiaceae bacterium | reverse complement strand
TGGCTCTCGCCGGCGAACGCCTCCGACAGGTTCTCGTGTGTCTTGGTGCCACTCAGGTTGGGCATGTTTCCTCCATGGGTGTTGGGTGATTCGGTGAGAGCGTCGTCGTGCTCGTCAGCGCAGGTCGAAACGGTCGAGATCCATGACCTTCGCCCACGCCTTCACGAAGTCTCGCACGAAGCGCTCGTCGGAGTCGGAACTGCCGTACACCTCGGCGATGGCGCGGAGCTGCGAGTTGGAGCCGAACACGAGGTCGGAGCGGGTGCCGGTCCACCGGAGCTCGCCGGTCGCCCGATCGCGCCCCTCGAACATGTCCTCGGCCTCGGAGGTGGCCGACCAGGCGACGCCGATGTCGAGCAGGTTGGTGAAGAAGTCGTTGGTGAGCGTCTCCGGGCGATCGGTGAACACCCCGTGCTGCGACCCACCCGTGTTGGCGCCGAGCACACGGAGGCCGGCGACGAGCACCGACATCTCGGGTGCGCTCAGCGTGAGCAGCTGGGCCCGGTCGACGAGCAGCGCCTCGGCCGGGAGTTCGTGGCCCTTGCCGAGGTAGTTGCGGAACCCGTCGGCCGTCGGTTCGAGCGGGGCGAACGATTCGGCGTCGGTCTGTTCGGGGGTGGCGTCGCCACGTCCGGGGGTGAACGGCACCGTGACGGTGTGACCGGCCCGCTGGGCCGCCGCCTCGATCGCGGCGCAGCCGCCGAGCACGATCAGGTCGGCCATCGTGATCGACCCGGAGAACGCCGCCCGGATCTCCTCGAGCTTGCCGAGCACGCGGCACAACTGGTCGGGGTCGTTGACGTCCCACTCGATCTGCGGGGCGAGGCGGATGCGGGCACCGTTGGCGCCGCCGCGCTTGTCGCTGTCGCGGTAGGTGGAGGCGGAGGCCCACGCCGTGGCGACGAGTTCGGAGATCAGCAGGCCCGAGTCCATGATCTGTGCCTTGAGCGCGGCGATGTCGGCGTCGGTGACGTCGGTGGTCGATGCCGGGATCGGGTCTTGCCAGATCAGTTCCTCGGCCGGGACCTCCGGGCCGAGGTAGCGGCTCGACGGGCCGAGGTCGCGGTGGAGCAGCTTGAACCAGGCCCGGGCGAACACATCGGCGAACTGGTCGGGGTCGTCGTGGAACCGTTGCGAGATCTCCGCGTAGACCGGGTCGACCTTGAGCGCCATGTCGGCGGTGGTCATCATCGGGGCGAACTTCAGCTCACCGGACTCGGCGTCGGGCACGGTGTCGGCGAGCGCGCCGGCCTTCGGCGTCCACTGGTGGGCGCCGGCGGGGCTCTTGGTGAGTTCCCATTCGTGGTTCAGCAGCGTGTCGAAGTACGAGTTGTCCCAGGTGATCGGCGTTGCGGTCCAGGCACCCTCGACCCCGCTGGTGGTGGTGTCGGCGCCCTTGCCGGAGCCGTGGGCGTTCTTCCAGCCGAGGCCCATCTGTTCCATCGGGGCGGCTTCTGGCTCGGGGCCGACGAGGTCGGGGTCACCGGCGCCGTGCGCTTTTCCGAACGTGTGGCCGCCGGCGATCAGGGCGACCGTCTCCTCGTCGTTCATGGCCATACGGGCGAACGTCTCGCGGATGTCGCGTGCCGAACCGAGCGGGTCGGGGTTGCCGTTGGGCCCTTCGGGGTTGACGTAGATCAGACCCATCTGCACGGCCGCGAGCGGGTTCGCGAGGTCGCGGTCGCCGGTGTAGCGCGCGTCGCCGAGCCAGGTCGTCTCCGGCCCCCAGTAGATGTCGTCTTCCGGTGCCCACACGTCTTCGCGGCCGCCGGCGAAACCGAACGTCTCGAAGCCCATCGACTCGAGCGCCACGTTGCCCGTGAGCAGGAGCAGGTCGGCCCAGGAGATCCGGTTACCGTACTTCTGCTTGATCGGCAGGAGCAGGGCGCGAGCCTTGTCGAGGTTGCCGTTGTCGGGCCAGCTGTTGAGCGGGGCGTACCGCTGGGTGCCGGTCGAGCCACCGCCGCGGCCGTCCTCGACTCGGTAGGTGCCTGCGCTGTGCCATGCCATACGGATGAACAGCGGGCCGTAGTGGCCGTAGTCGGCGGGCCACCACTCCTGCGAGTCGGTCATCAGGTCGCGAAGGTCTTGCTTGAGCGCTTGGTAGTCGAGCCCGGCGAACGCCTCGGCGTAGTCGAAGTCGTCTCCGAGCGGGTTGGACGCCGGCGCGTGCTGGTGCAGCATCCGCAGGTCGAGTTGGTTCGGCCACCAGTGCTGGTTGGCGGTCATCCCCTTGCCGAGGTGGCCGGCGTTGGGTCCGTGCATCACGGGGCAGCCCTTCTGGCTGTCGTTGATGTCCCAGACGTCCGACTGATCGGGTGTCTCCGGTGGCGGTGTGTCGATCTGCGGGTCGGACATGGCTGCTCCTGGTCGGTCGGGTGGTTCGGTCGGTCGGGTGGTTCAGGTGATGTCGGGTCGATCGGTGATGTCGGTACGGCAGTCGGGGCAGCGACCCCAATACACGACTTCGGCTTCGTCGATCTCGAAGCCGTGGTCGTCGTCGACGGTGAGGCACGGTGTCTCACCGACGGCACAGTCGATGTCGAACATGAGACCGCACCCTCGACAGATCAGGTGGTGGTGGTTGTCACCGACGCGGTCTTCGTAGCGGGCGGCGGAACCGGCCGGCTGGATGCGGCGGATCAGTTGCTTGTCGGCGAGAACGCCGAGGGTGTCGTACACCGCCTGGCGCGAGATCGAACCGAGCAGCGATCGGACGTCGTCGGCGATGACATCGGCGGTCGAGTGTGGACGGGCCGTCACCGCGCGGAGGATCGCGAGTCGCTGGGCGGTGACCTGGACGCCGTGCCGGCGCAACAGGAGTTGGAAGTCGGCGGTCATCGGGGACCAGCATGAGCGCGATTCTGGATGAAGTCAAGAATTGGATCGCATCGCGAAATCACCGGTGTCCGCCGGAAGGATCCGACGACGCGCCGAGCCGCCCCGGACGACCGACGCGGCCTAGATTGGGATTCGTGACCGCTCCCCCGCCGCCGCCGTTCGAGCGGCGGGCGATGCTCGAACGCTTGGCCGACACCCACTTCGACCTCCTGGTCATCGGCGGTGGCATCACCGGTGCCGGTGTCGCGCTCGACGCCGCTTCGCGCGGGTTGTCGGTCGCCCTGGTCGAGCGCGACGACTTCGCGTCCGGCACGTCGTCGAAGAGCTCCAAGCTGATCCACGGCGGTCTGCGTTACCTCCAGCAGGGTGACGTCCGCCTGGTGTACCAGGCACTCCGTGAGCGTCAGCGTCTGCTGCGCAACGCGCCGCACCTCGTGTCGGTGCTCCCGTTCCTGATCCCCGTGCTCACCAAGGACGGCCCGATCTCCAAGAAGATCGCCAAGGCGCTGCGGTCCGCGTTGTGGATGTACGACCTCACCGGCGGGCTCCGGATCGGCAAGCGACACCGACGCCTCGACGCCGACGGCGCGCTCGCTCACTGCCCCACGATGCCGGCCGACCGGCTGTCGGGGGGTTTCGTGTACTACGACGCATCCGCCGACGACGCTCGGCTCACGCTGACGATCGCCCGCACCGCGGCGGCGCACGGCGCCGCCGTCGCCAACCGTTGTCGCGTGGTGGGTTTCACCGGTGACTCGACCGGCCGGGTCGACGGCGCCCGGGTCGACACCGGCGACGGTGAGATCGCCGTACGGGCCCGCACCGTCGTGTCGGCCACCGGCGTGTGGGCCGACGAGGTGCGGGCGCTCGACGAGGGCGGTGACGCCGACTCGCTGCGGCCGGCCAAGGGTGTGCACGTCACCGTGCCGTGGGACCTCGTCCGCAACGACATCGCGGTGATCATCTCGGGGCCCGGCGACA
>CAXAWD010000426.1:0-3827 GCA_963972325.1 uncultured Acidimicrobiaceae bacterium | reverse complement strand
ACTCGCCGGGACGGGTTCGACCGCGCTCCAAGCCGTCGAGGACCACGGACGGGTGCAGTCCGGTGACCAGGTGCTCGTGCTCGGCGCCTCCGGCGGGGTCGGCACCTACGCCGTCCAGATCGCCACCGCCCTCGGCGGCATCGTCACCGGCGTCGCGAGCCGCGACAAGCTCGATCTGGTCCGCGAGCTCGGCGCCAGCCGTGTCATCGACTACCGCTCCGACGACCCACTCGCCGAACCACACCGCTACGACGTCATCATCGACACCGGCGGCAACCGACGCCTCCGCGACCTCCGCCGGGCACTCACCCCGACCGGCACGCTCGTCATCGTCGGTGGCGAGAACGGCGGCCGCTGGCTCGGCGGCAGCGACCGCCAGATCCGCGCCAAACTCACCTCACTCGTCACCCGTCGGCGACTGACCACCTTCGTCGCCGGAGAAGACGCCGCCCACCTCGAACGCCTCGCCGACCTCGTCGAGACCGGACACGTCACCCCCGTCGTCGACCGGACCTTCCCGCTCGCCGACTCGGCCGACGCGATCACGCACCTCGAGAGCGGACGAGTCCGCGGCAAGATCGCCATCGCCATCGCCATCGACACCACCGAGCAACGATGAACACGACAGATCGGCACGACTCGTCGAACACGCCGGACGACGTGTCGCAACTTCTCGTCGACCATGCGCAGGCCTGCCCGTGCGCTCGAGGACTCCACCGACCATGCTGATCCGAGCCTGTCGATTCGATCAATCGCATCGAACGTGAGCGGGGCGACCGGGTAGCGACGATCTACGGAGTCGCTCTCCGACCATGCTGCTCGGCCGATATTCGGTGGTGCGAGCGGAGGCGAGGCGCGAGACTGGAGACCGATGGACCGGCGAGTGGGGGCGCTGCTGCTCGTCGGAGTGCTCGTCGCCGGGTGCAGCGGAGGCGACGGCGCCGGCGAAGCGGCCGACGACACGACGGCCGACGACGTCACCAGTTCGACGGCGGAACCCGGCACCGAGCGCGACGCTCCCGACGCCGCCGGCGATCCCGACGCCGACCTCGAATGCGAGCGCCAGGGCTATCCGTGCTCGATCGCTGCGACGTCACCCGAGCTCCTCCGCCGGAGCGACGAGCTGGTCGCGACTGCGAACGAGCGGCTCGACGACGGGGCGACGATGATCGAGGTCGCTGACTGGCTGTCCGGCGTCGACGACGTCGCCGAGGTCGAGGGCGACGACGAGGCGATCTGGTTCCGGGTCGCCGGCGCGCACGGGCTCTGGCTGCTCGGTGACGGGCTCGAGGGGTCCCGGGCGGGCGGAGCTGTCGGCGACGCCGGGCTCCCGGCCGAGCTCTCCGCATCGGTCTCCGCACGCGCACCGGACCACGTCGTGGCACCGGGCGAGGAGGTCAAACGGGCGCTGGTACTGGCGCCGGTGCTGTACCAGTTCAAGAACACCGACGACGGCCCGGTGGTCGCGAACATCCTGGAGGGCACGCCCGACTACGCCGGCAACGTCGACTACGCCGGCAACGCGACGATGTCGTCGACCGATGTGACGCTGGACGACTTCGAGACATGGCGCGACTACGACATCGTCCACGTCAGCACCCACGGCAAGCGGATATGTGCCCAGGAGCCGTGCCGGGGAATGATGGTCGTCGGCCCGCTCGAGGCGATCCTGCCGCCGGGACCCGGTGAGCAGATCGACAAGATCGCCGGCCTCGATCTCCTGGATCGTCCCGGCGTCGGGATCTCGATCGGCCGGTCGGGTAACGGGTACGTGATCGTCACCGCCGACTTCTTCCGGGCGACGTACCCCGGCGGGTTGCGGGACACTTTCGTCTTCGTCAACGCCTGCCAGACGCTCGGGAGCGGTCAGACCGACCTGGCGGAGGCGATCACCGGCACCAGCAGTGTGTTCGTCGGCTGGAGCGAGATCGTCGGGTCACTCCACGCCCTCGACGCGGCCGCTGCGCTCTACACCGACATGGCCGAGCGAGGCGTGACCGCCGACGTCGCGTTCGCCGAGCTCGACGCGAGCCTGGCTGTCGGTGCGCCCTACCAGGACCACGATCCTCCCGTCCTCGGCATGCGGGACCGCCCGGACGGTGACCACCTGCGCATCCGAGAGGTCGTCGAGCTGCTCCAGCCGGGGACCGACGAACCCCTCGAGTTCGCCGAGGTCCCGATCGACGCCTCGGTCGGCGACGGCGAGCCCGATTCGGTGCCGTATCGGGTGCGCATCGACGGCCACGACGACTTCGAGGCCGCTGCCGCGGTCGTCCACGTGAGCGTCGACGGCGTCGAGGCCGAACCGCAGGCGGTCGACGCCGGCGTCCCCGACGGCGAGGGGCGCTGGACGATCGACGGCGTCGTCGACCTGGGCTCAGACGTGGCAGCCGAGCGAGACGCCACGTTCCGAGCGTGGGTAGAGCTGCCGGACGGTGGCGAGAGCTTCGACGAGGAGACGGCGTCGCTGATCGGCGAGCCGATCATGGGAACTCGGTGGGAGCTCACCGGGACCCACTCCTCGATGTTCACGAACCTGCCGTCGACCCCGTCGATCGAGACGGGGACCCTGATCCTCGTGTTCGAGGAGGGGCAGGACAACGACGAGCCGTACCCGCGGTATGTGCTGGAGGGCGGCACGGTCGACGTGGACGACAACCACACCTACGGCGAGTGCACCTTCAGCTCGACGCCGTTCACGTACGACGTCGCGCCCGAGGACTTCTACGGCATCGAGTTCGACACGACGTCGAGCCCGGTGCGGTACCGCGGCTATGTGATCACCCAGAGCCCCGAGTTCACACGGTCCGAGAACTGTGGCGAGGGCTCGACCTCGAGGACTCACCGTGTGATGACCGCGTGGCTCGACTTCCGGGACGACCCGCAACCGATCACCGACGCGACGACGATCGTCGGTAGCCAGGAGACACAGGACGGCTGCTGCTACGTCCGCCGCTCCGAGTTCACGATCACACGCGTCGATTGACCGTCGCGGTCGACGTCATCGTCGACACCCTGTCCACCGTCGGAGGCGCGTTCATCGTCGGTGGCGCGCGGGACGGCCGGCGGCTCGGGGGGCACCGACCACCGAATCCTCCGACCTCGAAGTCTCGGAGGTTCGAGCCCGGTCAGGATTGCTGCGGCTCATCTGTGGGTATCGACCATCCGGGCGGCCGGACGGCCGTCCAACGACATCCGAGGAGCCGAGGAGGGCGACATGCCTGGCAAGAAGCGTCCCGGTCCTTCCGTGAAGGACCCGGAGCAGTACGAGTCCCTGCGCGACGAGGGGATGAGCAAGGAGAAGGCGGCGCGTATCGCCAACGCGTCCGCGAACGAGGGACGGGGCAAGGTCGGCGAGCGGGGCGGCGAGGCCGAGCCCTACGAGGACCGGACCAAGGACGAGCTCATGGATCGCGCCCGCGAGGTCGGCATCGACGGCCGCTCGAAGATGAACAAGAGCGAACTCATCGACGCGCTCCGCAACCACTGACGCGAGAGAACCATGGCACGACCGATCTGGACCGGGTCGATGACGTTCGGACTCGTCACCGTTCCCGTCGAACTCCACAGCGCCACCCGCGACCTCTCGGTTCGCTTCCACCAGTTCGAGCAGGGGACCTCGTCGCGCATCCGCTATCGACGCGTGAACGAGGACACGGGCGAGGAAGTCGACTACGACGACATCGTCAAGGGGTACGACGTGGGCGGCGGGGAGTACGTGATCGTGAGCCGCGAGGAACTGGAGTCGGTCGAACCCGGAGGTCGGCGCGCGATCGAGATCTCGGCGTTCGTCGACGAGGGCGACATCGACCCGATCCACTTCCAGA
>CAXAWD010000425.1:0-3846 GCA_963972325.1 uncultured Acidimicrobiaceae bacterium | reverse complement strand
GCTCAGGGCGGCGATGACGTCGGCGAGCGGCATGTCGAGGTGGGCGAGGCTCACGCCGAGCGCCGTCTCGAGGCCCAGCATGCCGGGGGGCGCCTGGTCGAGCGGCTGTTCCTTGGTCTCCGGTGCGTGGGGTGCGTGGTCGGTCGCAATGGCGTCGATCGTGCCGTCGGCCAGCCCGGCCCGCACCGCCTCGACGTCGGCCATCGTGCGCAGCGGCGGGTTGACCTTGTAGATCGAGCTGTAACCCGCGAGCAGTTCGTCGGTGAGGCTGATGTGGTGCGGGGTCGCTTCGGCGGTGACCGGCAGGCCGTCGGCCTTGGCCGCCCGCACCAACTCGACGCTGCGCGCCGTCGACAGGTGCAGGATGTGGACCGGGGCACCGGTCAGGCGGACGAGTTCGATGTCGCGGAACACCATCATCTCCTCGGCGATCGACGGCCAGCCGGGCAGACCGAACGTCGAGCAGCAGTCGCCCTCGTGCATCACGGCGCCCTCGGTGAGCCGCTTGACCTCGCAGTGCTGCGCGAGCACGATGCCCAGATCCGCTGCGTACTCGAGCGCACGACGCATGAGGAGTGGGTCCTGCACCCCGTCGCCGTCGTCGGTGAACAGGTGCACGCCGGCGTCGGCGAGTTCGCCGAGCGGCGACAGCTGTTGGCCCTGTCGCCCGATCGTGATCGAACCGGACGGGCGAACGTCACACAGCCCGGCGATCTCACCCTGGCGGCGCACGAACTCGACGACGCTGACCGAATCCTGGGTCGGATCGGTGTTCGGCATCGCCACGACGCACGTGTAGCCACCCTTCGCAGCGGCGCGGGATCCGGTTTCGATCGTCTCCGCTTCTTCCCTGCCCGGCTCGCGCAGGTGCGTGTGCAGATCGACGAAACCGGGGCCGACCACGCATCCGGCGGCGTCCAACACCCGATCGGCGTCGGCCGGGGCGAGCTGGTCGGCCACCTCGACGACCTTGCCGTCGGCGACGCGGACATCGGCCCGCCGTTCGCCCGTCCGGTCGACGACGGTGCCGCCGGTGATCAACATCTGCTCGCTCATACGTTCTCCTCCAGGTTGCTGCCGCTGCCGAGCAGCTCGAACAGCACGGCCATCCGGACGGCGATGCCGTTCGTGACCTGCTGTGTGATGACGGAACCGGGCAGCTCGCTCGGGTCGACCGCCATCTCCACCCCGCGGTTCATCGGGCCGGGGTGCATGATCAGGGCGTGTTCGGGAAGCCGGGCCGCGCGGGTCGGCGTCAGGCCGAACCGGCTCGTGTACTCCCGCAGCGACGGCACCAGCGACTCGGTCATGCGTTCGCGCTGCATCCGCAGGAGGTACAGCACGTCGACGTCGCCGATCACCTCGTCGAGGTCGGTCGTGGTCGGCACGTCGACCGCCGGCGGGAGCAGCGTGCGTGGCGCCACCAGCGTGACGTCGGCGCCGAGCAGCGTGAACGCCCGGATGTCACTGCGGGCGACCCGGCTGTGCTTGACGTCGCCGACGATCGCGATCTTGAGGCCGTCGAAGCTCTCGGGCCGGTTCAGCGCGGTGCGGATCGTGTAGCAGTCGAGCAGCGCCTGGGTCGGATGGGCGTGCCAGCCGTCACCGGCGTTGACGACCGACGCGTTCGTCCACTGCTCGACCTGCCAGGGCACCCCACTCGAACCGTGCCGGATGACGAACGCGTCGACACCCATCGCCGCGATCGTCTCGATCGTGTCGCGGAGGCTCTCGCCCTTGTTGACACTCGACGACGAGACGGCGAAGTTCATCGTGTCGGCCGACAGACGCTTGGCGGCCGTCTCGAAGCTGAGCCGGGTTCGGGTCGAGTCTTCGAAGAAGACGTTGCAGACCGTCTTGCCGCGCAGGGCGGGCACCTTCGGGTTGGGGCGTCGATTGACCTCGGCCATGTGGTCGGCCAGGTCGAGCAGTTTGGTGATGCCCTCGACACCGGTTTCGTCGATCGAACGGAAGTGCTTCACGAGATCGTCACCCCGTCGGCGGTGGCGGCAACGCGCTCCGACGTCGAGGTGGGCAGGTTCTTGCCGACGAAATCGGGCCGGATCGGCAACTCCCGGTGCCCACGGTCGACCAGCACGGCGAGTTGCACGGCGCTCGGACGCCCGTAGTCGGTGATCGCGTCGAGGGCCGCCTTGACGGTGCGGCCGGTGAACAGCACGTCGTCGACGAGGACGACGACGGCGTCGCGCACCTCGAAGTCGACTTGGCTGACGCTGCCCGGCGAGACCGGACGGAGGCCGATGTCGTCGCGGTAGAGCGAGGCGTCGATCGATCCGACGGGCACGGCCCGGTCGATGCGTTCGATCTCGGCACCGAGCTGTTCGGCGAGCCAGACACCTCCACGTTGAAGACCGATCAGAGCGACCCCGTCGATGCCGTGGTTGCGCTCGATGATCTCGTGTGCCATCCGGGTGATGGCCCGGCGCACGTCGTCAGGCCCGAGGACCTGTTTGGTGTTCGTCACGTTGTCTCCTGCCGTGTGAGCCTCACAGGACTCACTTCACGGTCGGGAGAGCAACCTAGCGCGGCGCGGTCGGCGCGCGCCCGTTTGCCGGACGATCACGGTCGGATTTGTACGAAACGTCGGCCCGTCGCCCCGGACCGGGCGCGGCTACCGTGGCCCTCATGCATGATGTGGTGATCCGTGGGGGCAACGTGGTCGACGGGAGCGGGGCTCCGGCCCGCGTCGCCGACGTCGCGATCGACGGGGGCGTCATCACCGACGTCGGCACCGATGTCGGCGCCGGCACCCGTGAGATCGACGCGACCGGCCTGCTCGTCACGCCCGGCTTCGTCGACGTGCACACGCACTACGACGCACAGGCCACCTGGGATCCGTTCCTGACACCCAGCTCGTGGCACGGCGTGACCACGGCCGTGGTCGGCAACTGCGGTGTCGGGTTCGCCCCGGCGGCGCCCGACAAGCACGAGTGGCTGATCGAGATGATGGAGGGCGTCGAGGACATCCCGGGTGCGGCGCTCACCGAGGGCATCCAGTGGGAGTGGGAGACGTTCCCCGAGTACCTCGACGCGCTCGACCGTCGCGAGTACGTGCTCGACATCGGTACCCAGGTGCCGCACGGCGCGGTTCGGGGCTACGTGATGGGTGAACGCGGCGCCGCCAACGAGGAGGCGACCGCCGACGACATCGGGGCGATGGCCGACCTGGTCGGCGAGGGGCTGCGGGCCGGCGCGCTCGGGTTCTCCACCAGCCGAACACCGCTGCACAAGTCGAAGTCGGGCGAGCTCGTGCCGGGCACGATGGTCGACGCCACCGAGCTCTACGGCATCGCCGACGAGATGAGCACGGTGGGTCACGGCGTGTTCCAGTTCGCGCCCGAGCACGTGATCCTCCCCGACCAGGAGTGGACCTGGATGCGCGAGCTCGCCACCCGCAGCGGTCGCACGGTCAGCGTCAACTTCTCCCAGACCGACCAGCAGCCCGACCTCTGGAAGCAGGTCATCGCCAAGCTCGACGAAGACCGAGCCAATGGCGTGCCGATCGTCGCCCAGGTGCACGGCCGCACCGTCGGCCTGCTGATGTGCCTGGAGGGCAGCTACCACCCGTTGATGTTCCACCCGGCGTACCAGGAGATCGCCGACCTCCCGCTCGCCGAACGGTGCGACGCACTCCGGTCGGGCCCGATCCGTGATCGGCTGATCAACGACGTCCCCGACGACGGCGGGTTCTTCGAACGCGCCGTTCTCAACGTGACCCACAAGATCTGGGCGGTCGCCGACGGCGACATCGACTACGAGCCGTCGCCCGACGAAGCGGTCGGTGCCGTCGCCGCGCAGACCGGCACCAGCCCGATGGCATTGATG
>CAXAWD010000424.1:0-3863 GCA_963972325.1 uncultured Acidimicrobiaceae bacterium | reverse complement strand
CCCGCCGCCCACCTGTTCGTGCTCGCCGCGGTCGGGCTCGCCGTCGCCGGTCTGGTCCGGTGGCTGGGTCGACCCGCCGACGTCGAACTGCTCGTCGACAACGTCCATATCCCCGACGCTGCCGGCACTCGCTCTGCCCGCCTGCGCTCACTGCTCCCGATCTCACTCCTGTGCATCGGCGCGGGTGGCACGCTGGGGCCGGAGGCACCGCTCGTCACGACGACCGGAACGTTCGCCCACCGGCACGCCACTCGGGCGGGGCTCGGGCCCGCCGATATCCGCATCATGACGATCACCGGAATGGCTGCCGGGTTCGCCGTACTGTTCGGCGCTCCGTTCGGCGGCGCGCTGTTCGCGCTCGAGATCCCCCACCGCCGTGGCCTCGGCTACCACGAGGCGGCCGTCCCGGCGTGCATCGGCGCGGTGATCGGGTACGCCTGCTCCACGGCGACCGGCCGGCTCGGATTGGCCCCGATCTGGGACCTGCCGGTGGTCGATCGCGTCGGCTGGATCGACCTGCCCTGGTCGGTGGTGGCCGGCGTGCTCGGGGCACTCATCGCACTCGTCTTCACCCACCTCACGCGAGCGCTCAGCGCGGTCGCCGACGAGCTGCCTGCGGCGGCCCGTCCGGCGCTCGGCGGGGTCGTGCTCGGCACCATCGCCCTCTACAGCCCGTACGTCCTGACGAACGGCGAGTTCCAGATCGACGAACTCGCCGGCACCGCCGGCGTTGCGGCGCTCGTCATCGCGGGCGTGGTCAAGCTCATCGGCGCGGCCACGTGCGTCGCGACAGGTTGGCGGGGCGGCTTCATCATCCCGCTGTTCTTCACCGGCTTCTGCATCGGCCACGCCGTGGCCGACCACCTTCCCGGCGCGACCGAATGGCCGTTCGTGCTGGCGGTGATGATCGCCGCCAACGTCGGGGTGACGAAGACCCCGCTCGGGTCGACACTGGTCGTGACCGAGATGTCGGGGTCGCCCGTGCTGCCCGGCGCGCTCATCGCCGCGCTCGTCAGTCTGGTGCTCACATCGCCGCTCAACGTCATCGCGTCGCAGCGCGACCGCGTCGACGCCTACGGTCCAGGGCATGAGCACCGACGCTGAGCGCCCGCTGACCGACGACGAGTACCGCTCACTCGCCGAGTTCCGGTCGGCGCTCCGCCGCTTCCTCGCCTTCTCCGAGGAAGCCGCACGAGCCCAGGGCATCACCCCGGCCCAGCACCAGCTCCTCCTGACGGTTCGTGGCGCCGAGGCGGCCGGTGGAGCGCCGTCGCTCACCGACGTCGCCGAGCATCTGCAGGTGCGACTCCACTCGGCTGGAGAGCTCGTGAATCGTGCCGTCGATCACGGGCTGGTCGAACGGCTCGTCGACCCCGACGATGCCCGTCGGGCTCTCGTCGCCACGACCGCCGACGGGCGCGAACGCCTCGAACGGCTGTCGAAGCTGCACCGCCGCGAGCTGCGACGGTTCCGCACCGAGATGAACCAGCTGCTCGAACCGATCGACGACTGACCGGCCCGGCGCCGACCGTCAGGCGGTCACAGCGACCGGAACAGGCGGACGAAACGCACCTCTGTGTCGGCGTCGTTGACGTATCGGTAGGCACCATCCGTCCGGAACACCGCGGTCTCGCCCGCCGACACGACGACGCTGTGGCCAGCGTCGCCGATCGTGAGTGTTCCCGAGGTGACGTGGACGATCGCTTCGGTGCCATCGGCGTCGGCGGCCGACTCGTAGGTGCGACCGGCAGCGAGGGTCCATCGCCACAGTTCCGATCGTGGCCTCGCCGTCGTGACGCCGAGCAGCACCGCTTCGCTGCCGTCGGGGTCTTCCCAGACCCGCGCCGGTTCGACGAGGTCGGCGGTGGCAGCGTCGGGCGTCGCCGACAGCGCGAGCCCGGGGAAGTCGGTGTCGAGTGCGACGGCGACCCGGTCGACGGTGGTGAGGCTGGGGTTGGCCTGACCGAGCTCGATCTGGGTCAGCATCCGTCGGCTGACGTCGGCCCGGTCCGCGAGCTCCTGCACGGTCCAACCACGGTCGCGGCGGAGGGCTCGGATGCGACGGCCGACCGCCGCGACCCAGTCGGGCACCGCACCCCCGGACGCGGTCATCGCTCCCGCTCGACACGCTCGCCACGCTCCACCATGATGAGCAATATACTGCTCATCATGGTGGCGGATGCCACCGTCCCGACGACACACCGAGAGGGTTCCATGACACTGAGCGTACGAACGATGAGCGAGCGCGAAGCGCTCGATGCCCTCGAACCGGCCGCCGTGACGGCGACGTTGCGGTCAGCGTTCGCCGGGCTGGCCACCGGCGCCAGCGTGCAACCGGCGCAGACGGTCGTCGAGTTCCCCGACGGTCGCGGCGACTGCATCTTCTACCCCGGAGCGCTCCACGACCTCGACCTCGTCGGCGTGAAGCTGTCGCCCTACATCGTCGGGCGGGCCGAGGCCGGGCTCTCCCCCGTCACGGCCTACCCCCTGTTGCTCTCGGCGAGCACCGGTGAGCCGGTCCTGCTGGTCGACTCGCTGGCGCTCACGACCGCCCGCACTGCGGCGACGACCGCGCTCGCGGTCGACCTGCTGGCCGCACCCGACGCCACCAGGCTCGCCGTGATCGGTGCCGGAGCCGTCGCGACCGAGCACATTCGCTACGTGTCGGCCGATCGCTCGTGGGACCACGTCTCGGTGTACAGCCCGGCGCTCGTCGACGAGTCGTCGGACACCCATGCGGCCCGCCGCGACGCGCTCGGCGAGGTGGCCCCGCACGCTTCGATCGAACCCACGGCCGCCGAGGCCGTCGCCGATGCCGACGTCGTTCTGCTGTGCACGTCGTCGGGCCACCCGGTGATCGATGTGGCCGATGTCGCCGACGGCGCCCTGATCACGTCGATCAGCACCAACGCGGCCAACGCCCACGAGATCGCCCCGGGCGCACTCGCCGCGCTCGACGTGTACTGCGACTACCGGGCCACCGCCCCCGTCACGGCCGGCGAGATGGTCCTCGCGGCCGTGGCCGGCTGGGAGCCGGCCACGATCGTGGCCGACCTCACCGAACTGATCGGCGGCGCCACGGTCGACACGACCCGCACCCGGTTCTTCCGCTCGACCGGGCTCGGCATCGAGGACCTCGCGATCGCCGGCCTGCTGCGATGACCGACACCGACCGGGTCAGCGAGCTGCGTGCCGCGCTGGACGGGCGGCCACGCGCCCCCCTCGCGCTGCTCCCCACCCCGATCCACCGACTCGACAACTTCCGTCGGGCGCTCGACGGACCGGCGCTGTGGATCAAACGCGACGACCTCACCGGGCTCGAGGGCGGCGGCAACAAGACCCGCAAGCTCGAGTTCCTCGTGGGCGACGCGATCGCGACCGGTGCCGACATGCTCGTCACCGTCGGGGCGATCCAGTCCAACCACACCCGCCAGACCGCGGCGGCCGCCGCTCGCCCCGGCCGATCGAAGACCAGAGCCCGCTCGTCGATTTCGTCGAGCGACTCCGCGCCGACGGCCATCGGCCGTACCTCATCCCCGGCGGCGCCTCCGAACACCCGCTCGGGAGCCTCGGGTACATGGACAGCGCCGGCGAGATCGTCCAGCAGCGCGACCGGGAGGGGCTCCGGTTCGACCACGTCGTGCACTGCACCGGGAGCAGCAGCACGCAGGCCGGCCTGCTCGCCGGCTTCGCCCACCTCGGCGAGCGGATCTCGGTGATCGGCATCGCCGACGACGACGAAACCGACATCAAGCGAGGTCGGGTGCTCGACCTCGCGAACGAGGCGCTCGTCGGGTTCGGCTCTTCCGCCCGGGTCGCCGACGAGGACGTCGAGGTCATCGCGGCCGACCGGAGCGAGTACG
>CAXAWD010000423.1:0-3870 GCA_963972325.1 uncultured Acidimicrobiaceae bacterium | reverse complement strand
TGACCGGTGGCAAGGCCAACACCGTGTTCCCCAACGAGAGCGACATGATCGACTTCATCAAGAACGGCTCCGTCGAAGGAGCCAAGTACGGCCTGCAGGGCCAGGGCAGCGGCCGCATGCCGGGCTTCGGTTCGATGCTCACCGATGAGCAGATCCAGGCGATCGTCGAGTACGTGAGGAGCTTGTGATGCACGCAGCGCTGCTGGCCATCAACTGGGAACCCGAACTCCGCGGCGTCCTCACCGTCATCATCGGCACCGTGGTGTGGATGGGTTCGATCTACCTGATCCTCGGCACCAACCTCGGTGCCCGCCTCGGCTTCCTCGTGGCGTTCACCGGCCTGATGGGCTGGATGGCGCTGATGGGCATGGTGTGGTGGATCTACGGCATCGGCCTCAAGGGCGACGTGCCCGAGTGGAAGCAGATCCCCGGTCAGACCGTGATCCAGGAAGTCGACCTCTTGCACCAGGCGGGGGTCCTCGACGATCCCGTCGAGATCGATTCGTCCGACCCGGCGGCGGCCGCAGCCGTCGTCAAGGCGGAGCTGGAGTCCCAGGGTTGGGTCCAGGTCGCCGAGTCGGCGCCGGAGTTCGGTCAGGCCGAGGCGTCGGCCGGTGTGTTCCTCGAAGAGGAGGGCGCGCTCGTCCCCGGTGACTTCGAGGTCACCGCCGTGTACGAGGTCGACCCGCCCGACGAGTCCGCGTACCCGAAGCTCGGCCCCAACGGCGAGTTCGACCAGATCGCGTTCTTCCACAAGCCGTACTACACGCTGGTCGAGGTCGCACCGTACGTCGAACTCCGCACCGAAGACGGTCGGGCGCCGATCACCCCCGAGATCGACGAGACGCGTCAGCGTCAGTACGTCTACATGATCCGCGACCTCGGTTCGCTCCGCGAACCGGCCGCGTACATCACGATCGGTTCGACCATCATGTTCCTCGTGCTGTGCTTCTTCCTGCACCGCCGTGACCGCATCGTCGAGGAGAACCGCGCGCGGAAGGCGCTGGCGCAAGGCTGACCATGGGGCAATACCTGCCATTCGTCGTCCTGATGGTGCTGGCCATCGCGTTCGGTGGCCTGAGCTTCGTCGCATCCCGCCTGCTCGCTCCCAACCGCCCGTCGGCGGCCAAGGAAGCGCCGTACGAGTGCGGCATCGTGCCGAGCCGCGAGCCACCCGAACGCTTCCCGGTCAGCTTCTACATCGTGGCGATGCTGTTCATCATGTTCGACATCGAGATCATCTTCCTGTACCCCTACGCGATCGAGAGCGGCACGCTCGGGATGTTCGGGTTCTGGTCGATCGTGTTGTTCTCGGTGGTGTTCTTCCTGACGTTCGTCTACGAGGTCGCCCGCGGCGGGCTCGAGTGGGGTCCTCTCCATGCGTACCGACGTCTCGACCGCGACGCAGCGATGGTGTCGGCCGAGCGCAACTCGACCACCACGATCCGTCGCGTCGGCCTCGAAGGCCGGGTCGACCCCGACGAATCGTCCACCGAGATCGAAGCGGCCTAGGAGGCGACGTGGGAGTCATCGACGATGTGCTCGCCGACGGAATCGGCGGCCTGAGCCACAACGCGATCACCGGAAAACTCGAAGACCTCATCAACTGGTCGCGCTCGCGCTCGTCCTGGCCGGCGTCGTTCGGCCTCGCGTGCTGTGCGATCGAGATGATGGGCACCGGTGGCGCCCACTACGACATCTCGCGGTTCGGCATGGAGGTCTTCCGCGCGTCGCCGCGTCAGGCCGACATCATGATCGTCGCGGGCCGCGTCAGCCAGAAGATGGCCCCCGTCCTCCGGCAGGTCTACGACCAGATGATGGAACCCAAATGGGTCATCTCGATGGGCGTGTGCGCCAGCTCCGGCGGCATGTTCAACAACTATGCCGTCGTGCAGGGCGTCGACGAGATCGTGCCCGTCGACGTGTACGCACCGGGGTGTCCTCCGACCCCCGAGACGCTGATCCACGCGATCGAGACCCTCCACCAGAAGATCGAGGACGGCGAGATCATGCGCCGTCGGGCCGAGACCGGCGCCGGTGCCAATCTCCACGTCGAAGAGATCGCCGCCACCTCCACGCCCGTCCTCCTGGGACTCAAGTGACATGAGCGACACGAGCGACGACACCACCCTTGCGACCGAAGACGGGTCCGCCGAGCAGGCCGAACCGGCCGAGATGTACGGCTGCGCGGTCGTCGACAGCCTCGGCCAGACCGTGCTGCACCCCACTCGCGAGCAGTACCTCGACGTCGTCAAGACGCTCGCCGACGAAGGCTTCACGGTCGTCATCGACCTGTGTGGTGTCGACTACCTCGAGTACTTCGAGCGTCCGCTGCCCGACGGCATCGCCGCCGAGCGGTTCGAGGTCGTGGTCAACCTCCTCGACATCACCGCTCGCCGCCGCATTCGATTGCGGGTCCAGGTGCCCGAGGCCGACTCGACCCTTCCGTCGCTGTTCGACATCCACCCGGGTTCGGAGGCCTACGAGCGCGAGACCTACGACATGTTCGGCATCGAGTTCTCCGATCACCCCGACATGACCCGCATCCTCATGCCCGAGGACTGGGTCGGTCATCCACTCCGCAAGGACTACGAGGTCGGCAAGATCCCGGTGCAGTTCAAGGGGGCCAATTCATGATGGCCTCGACTGGTCGCCGTTCGGCAGGGCCTCTCTTCGACTGCTCTCGGCTGCAGCTCGTCGCCGGCGCTTCCCTCGCTGCCCCGACGGACCTCTCGCCCTTCGGCGATCGGAGCGGGTCGTGACCTCCACCGACTGGACCCCCACCACTCCCCCCGCCGACACGTCGGAAGGCGCCCAGGAGATGACGGCGCGCTCCGAGATGGGCCCGCGCGAACTGCTCCGCGAAGTCGGTTCGGTGCTTCGCATGAGCGAGGCCGAAGCCGCACAGCTCGGCGATCTGCCGGACGACCCCGACGAAGACCAGACCATGATCATCAACATGGGTCCGCAGCACCCGTCGACGCACGGCGTGCTCCGACTCATGCTCGAACTCCAGGGTGAGACCGTGCTGCGGTGCAAGCCGATCATCGGCTACCTGCACACCGGTATGGAGAAGACCGGTGAACAGCTCACGTTCATGCAGGGCGGCACCAACGTCACCCGCATGGACTATCTGTCGCCGTTCAACAACGAACTGGTCTTCTCGATGGCGACCGAGAAGCTGCTCGGCATCGACGGCGACATCCCCGAGCGGGCGGTCTGGATGCGGATGCTGCTCTCCGAACTCAACCGCATGTCGTCGCACCTCCTGTTCCTCGCCACCAACGGCATGGACCTCGGCGCCGTGTCGATGATGATCTACGGCTGGCGTGAGCGCGAAGAGGTGCTCCGGTTCTTCCAGAAGGTCACCGGCCTGCGGATGAACCACAACTTCATCCGCCCGGGCGGTCTCGCCGCCGACCTGCCGCCGGGTTGGCGTGACGACGTGCTGCGCCTGCTCGACCTCATCCCGGAGCGACTCGAGGAGTACGACGTCCTGATGACCGGTCAGCCGATCTGGCGTGAGCGGCTCCAGGGTGTCGGTGTGATCACGCCCGACGAGGCGATCGCGCTGGGCGCCGTCGGCCCGATCCTGCGCTCGACCGGCGTCGCGTGGGACCTGCGCCGCGACATGCCGTATCTGCACTACGACGAGATGGACTTCGACGTCATCGTGGGCACCTACGGCGATGCGTACGACCGCTATGCCATCCGTCTCAACGAGATCCGCGAGTCGATGAAGATCGTCCGCCAGATCCTCGACCGGATGCCGGAAGGTGACTACCGGATCCAGGACAAGAAGGTCACGCCGCCGCCCCGCGCTCGCATCGACGAGTCGATGGAGGCCCTGATCCACCACTTCAAGATCTT
>CAXAWD010000422.1:0-3873 GCA_963972325.1 uncultured Acidimicrobiaceae bacterium | reverse complement strand
TGATGGTCAACCCGAAGATGGTCATGCTCGACGAGCCGATGGCCGGCGTCAACCCGGCACTCACGCAGTCGCTGCTCGGCCACATCACCGGCCTGCGAGACGAAGGTATGACCGTGCTGTTCGTCGAACACGACATGGACATGGTGCAGGAGATCAGCGACTGGGTGATCGTGATGGCCGAGGGCCGCATCATCGCCGAGGGGCCGCCCCACTCGATCGGTGAGAACCAGGCCGTGGTCGACGCCTACCTGGGCTCGTCGCACGACACCGCGCTGCAACTGGACGAGGACTGACCGATGAGCGAATCCGAACCGCTGCTGATCGCCGACGGCCTCACGGCCGGTTATCTGCCGGGCGTCAACATCCTCAACGACTGCTCGCTCGAACTCGCCGACGGTGAACTCGTCGGCATCATCGGTCCCAACGGCGCCGGCAAGTCCACGCTGATCAAGGCCATGTTCGGCCTGGTCAACGTCCGCGACGGCCACGTGCGGCTCCGCGGCGAGGACATCACCAACCTCAAGGCGCACTCGCTCGTCAGTCGCGGCGTCGGCTACGTCCCGCAGAACAACAACGTGTTCCCCGCGCTCACGATCGCCGAGAACCTCGAGATGGGTACGTTCCTCGAGCCGAAGAAGTTCGCTGAACGCTTCGAGCGGGTCGGAGAGATGTTCCCCCGGCTGGTCGAGCGTCGCGACCAGCGCGCCGGGTCGTTGTCCGGCGGCGAACGTCAGATGCTCGCCATGGGGCGTGCCCTGATGATGGACCCGACCGTGCTGCTCCTCGACGAGCCGTCGGCCGGACTGTCACCGGCGTTGCAGGACGAGGTGTTCATCCGGTGCCACCGGATCAACAAGGCCGGGATCTCGATCGTGATGGTCGAGCAGAACGCCAGCCGGTGCCTGCAGATCTGTGACCGCGGGTACGTGCTCGATCAGGGCACCAACGCGTACACCGGCACCGGCAAGGAGCTGCTCACCGACCCGAAGGTGATCGAGCTCTACCTCGGCACCCTCGTCAAGTCCCACCAGTGATTCCGGCGGGATTGCCCGCTCGCTACGTTCCGCCTCACCGCTCGCTGTCCGAAGCCGGACCGGGTTCGTCGCGCCGTCCGAGACACGGTTGGGGTGACCGGGGGCTGTGTCGCGGTTGTGGGGGTGAGGGTCCCAACTTCGCGACACGGTTGAGTAGGCCTGGGCTGGGCTGGGCGGGCCTGAGGGGGGAGATGGCGGAGTGGGCAGGGACGCGAGAGGGCCCGGGGTCGAAACCCCGGGCCCTCTCGGGTGTTCAGTTGTTCAAGTTGCTCTGATCAGGTGATCAGATGGCGCCCTGGACCGAGCCGGCGACGAAGATGGTGCCCGTCTCGTCGAACTCGAGGATCAGGATGCTGGCCTGCGACGGCTCGCCTGCGTCGATGAACTCCAGCGGACCGGAGACGCCGTCGTAGTCGATGTCGGTGCCGGCCTCGACGAGTGCGAGGCAGTCGGCGTAGCTGGTGCACTTCTCGCCACCGCGGGTGACATCGTTGATCTCGGCGGCCACGGCGACGGGGTCGTCGGTGCCGGCGATCGAGGCGGCCAGCGCCATCACGGTGATGGCGTCGTACGACTCGGCCGAGTACGAGTAGTCGATGAGTTCGCTGTCGACCGCCAGGAGGCGGTCACGGAAGTCGGCGATCTCGCCTTCGACGTCGACACCCGGGAGCGTGCCCTTCATGCCGGCGACCACGGACGGGTCGTCGAACTGTGCGGCGAGCGCGTTGCCCATGTTGCCGTCGGTGCCGTACACCAGCTTGTCGGACGGGCCGAAACCGGCCTCGATCAGACCACCGAGGATCTGAGCGGTCTCGTCGAAACCGATGATGACGATGGCGTCCGGGTTGGCGTCGACGACGGCCGCGATCTCGGCGTCGAAGTTCTCCGCCTGCGGGTCGTACGTCGTGCCGAGGTCGCCGTAGACGACCGTGCCGCCACCAGCCGTGTACGGCTCGATGGTGTACTGCTGGAGGCCGGTGCCGTACGAGTCGTTCAGCACGAGGAACGCCGCCGTGGCGGCGCCGTCCTGGAGCATCACGTCGGCGAGGGCCGCGCCCTGCACGACGTCGGACGGAGCGGTACGGAAGTACAGGCCGTTGTCGTCGTAGTCGGTGAACGTCGGCGAGGTGTTGGCCGGCGAGAAGTGGATGCGGTTGGCCTGGGTGATCTTGTCGATCACGGTCAGCGACACACCGGAGCTGGCGGCACCGATGAAGGCGTCGACATCCTCGGCGAGGAGGCGGTCGACCGTGGCGTTGGCCACTTCACCGTTGTCACCGGAGTCGCCCGGGAGGTACTCGACATCGGCACCGTTCACGCCGCCGGCTTCGTTGATCTCCTGGACAGCGAGGTTCACGCCTGCGATCTCGGGCGGCCCGAGGAAGGCGAGGTTGCCGGTCTCGGGCAGCAGGCCGCCGATACGCAGCACGCCGTCACCACCGGTCGCGTCCTCGGACGGCTCGTCGCTCATGTCGTCGGACATGTCATCGCTCATGTCTTCGGACGGCTCGTCGCTCATGTCGTCGGACATGTCGTCGGACGGCTCGTCCGTCGCATCAGCCGTTGATTCCGAGGTGTCCTCGACCGGGGCATCGTCGTCGTCGCCGCCGCATGCGGCAGCGACGAGGGACAGACCCACGATGAGGGCGCCGACGCGGCGCACACGTGATTTCTGCATGTTGGTTTTCTCCCCCTGTTACAGCGGAGCGGGTTTGCTCCACTAGTGATAGGTCCCCGAAGCGTAGGTCAAAGCCGGCGGCGACGACAACCACCCCCGTGTTTCCTGCGTTACCGTCCTGTGCGTGTTCCGCCCCAGCTCGCGACGTTCACAGGCCGACCCGTACCGCGTGCTCGGCATCGATGCCGACGCCGATGCGGCGGCGATCCAGGAGGCCCGGCGCGAGTTGGCCAAACGACGTCATCCGGATGCCGGCGGGTCGGTCGCGGCCATGCAGGAACTCAACGCTGCCGTCGACGCAGCGCTGGCAGCGTTGGAGCGCGACGGGCGCAGCGCCGACGGGTCGCGAACGACGCGATCGGCGACCGAGCGGCGGCCTCGTCAGCCGTCGCCGTCGGCGCGGGGAGGGGTTCGTCAGGATCACCCGTCGTTCACGATCGAGGCACTCCCCGTCGATGCCTTCGAGGGGTTGCTGGTGGCAGCCGCCGAGATCGGCGAACTCGCCGACGACGATCCGCCGTACCTGCTGGAGGTGCTGATGGCGGCGCCGCCTGCGTGGTGCCGCCTGGAGCTCGTGCCCGACGCCGGGGCATCGACGGTCAGCATCACCACGGCTCGGATGCCCGGGCACCCGACACCCGACGTCTACGAGGTGCGCGACGTGTGGATCGATGCCCTCAATCGGCTCGACTGGCCGGATCCGGACGGCTCGCCGACGCCTTGAACAACCGGTCACGGATCGCGTGGCCGAGCCCGGCCGCCGGAGGGAGCACCACGACGAGTCGGTCCAGGCCGGCCGCGTCGGCCGCTCGCAGGTCGGCGTAGAGCCGGTTGGCGGCCACCACCAGGTCGTCGGTCCGGTCGAGCACGCCGACCCGTTCGCCTCCGGCACGCCGCCGCTCGGCCACCGCATCGGCCGTGTTCCGGTCGTCGACCGTCTCGACGGCGCACGCCGGTGCGTAGTGCGAGGCGAGCATGCCGCTGGCCCTGCTGGGCCCGGTGCCCTCGGCGATGTCGCCGGCGAGGATCCGGCGCAGGTCGTCGGTGTCGATCGCGCCGGCCCGGAGCACCTGGGGCGGGTCGACCGTGAGGTCGACGATCGTGCTCTCGACACCCACCCCGCCGGCGCCGCCGCCCCCGGTCAGATCGCGGGCGGGGGCG
>CAXAWD010000421.1:0-3892 GCA_963972325.1 uncultured Acidimicrobiaceae bacterium | reverse complement strand
CAACTCGAGCGCGTTGTCGGTCGCCTCGTACACGTCGACGCCGGGCTGCTGATGGTCGCTGAGGTACGCCACGGTGGCTCCACCGAACTCGATTCGGTATCCGAGCGTGTTGCCGAGGTGCGGGATCAACCGCGACATGACGGCGACCTCGCCGATCGAGAACTCCTCGTCGCCCTTGGCGTGGAACACGACCTGACCGGGGAAGTCGTCGAGCCCGATCGGGAAGATCGGCGGCCGCAGCGTGTCGCGGATCACGTCGCTGACCGACCCACCGTCCTCCTGGACCGGAGCGTAGAAGTCGAGTCGGCTGTCGGCCCGCAGGAGCGGCGGGAAGAACGGCAACCCCTGCACGTGGTCCCAGTGCAGATGCGAGATCAAACAGCTCGCACGGAACGGTTTGCCCGGGTTGCATTCGCGGCCGAAGTAGCGGGCCCCGGTGCCGAGGTCGAACAGGATCGGATCGTGACCCGGAACGTCGACCGAGACACACGACGTGTTGCCGCCGTACCGAGCGATCTCGTCGCCGTGGCACGGCGTCGAGCCCCGAACGCCGTGGAAGGTGATGTCGAAACCGTTGCCCCAGATACCGCCACGCTAGCCGTGCCGCGTGACGCATCGGTAGACGCAGCACCTGTGTGAATGGTCACGTCGACGGGCCTGGCGGCCGTCCGCGACGCGGATCAGGCGCCGCCGATGAGGGCCGCTGCGGCACCGACACCGGACACCACCGGAGCGTGCCCCATCGTGGTCAGGGCGGCCTCGATCGCGCCGAGCACACCGAGCACCATCGGGGTGTTGACGTGGCCCATGTGGCCGATCCGGAAGGACGATCCGGCCACGGTCCCGATGCCCACCCCGAGGGTGACGCCGTGCACGTCCTTGCAGACGCGAGCGATCTCGGTCGCGTCGATCGCCCCACACCTGATCGTGGTCACCGCGTTGGACCGCTCTCGCTCGTCGATGACATGGAATCCGATGCCGTCGGGGGTCGACCACGCCGCGATCGCAGCCCGGATCGCACACCCCAGCACCCGGTGGCGCTGCCATCTCGCGTCGAGGCCCTCCTCGTCGATCATGTTCAGCGCCTCGCGCAGCCCGAACAGGTGCGTGACGGGTGGCGTGCCGCAAAACCGCAGGTAGTGAGGGCCGTCCTCGGTGCGAGCGGTCCAGTCCCAGTACCGGGTTCGCATGTCCGCCCGGTGGTGCGCGGCGAGCGCTCGCTCGCCGGGCCACACGAACCCGAGACCGGGCGGGGTCATCAGCCCCTTTTGCGACGCCGACAGTGCGAGGTCGACGCCCCACTCGTCCATCAGGAACGGTTCACACCCGAGCGACGCGATGCAGTCGACCATGAGCAGTGCCGGGTGGCCGACGGCGTCGAGCGCCCGTCGAAACGCCGGCACGTCGTTGCGGACCGACGACGCGGTGTCGACATGGGCCATCAACACCGCCTTGATGCGGTGCGAGCGGTCGCCGCGCAGGATCTCCTCGAACCGGTCGGGGTCGTTGGCACGTCCGGATGGCGACTCGATCAGCTCGACGTCGAGACCGAGGAACGTGGCCATCTCACCCCAGATCGCGGCGAAGCGTCCGCAATCCAGCACGAGCACGCGGTCACCGCGCGACAGCGTGTTGGTGAGCGCCATCTCCCACGCGCTGTGGCCGTTGCCGATCGTGACGAACGGTCGCTGCGAGGTGCCGGCGAGCGGTGGGAGCGCATCGAACACCTCGTCGGTGACCGTCAGGAGCTCACCGTCGTAGATGTCGGGCATCGACCGGTGCATCGCCGTGAGCACACGTTCGGGTACGATCGACGGGCCGGGGATCGCAACGACGTCCTGACCGAACGAGAGCGGATTCACGTCGCGAGTCTGCCAGCCCGTGCGATCACCGCACGAAGCACTCGTCGAAGCCGAGTTCGACGGTGCCGAGCCCGGCGAACTCGGCCTCCAACCGGTCGCCGGCGCCGGCTTCGAACACGTCGGTGGTGACCCCGGTCGTGACGAGATCTCCGGCCGCGAGCGCGCGGCCGTACACGGGGAGTTCGTCGGCGAGCCAGGCCATCACGGTGAGTGGGTGTCCGAGAGCCGCCGACCCCGTGCCGGTCGTGATCGTGTCGCCGTTGCGGCGGACCTCGACAACCGCCCGGGCGAGGTCGAGACGGTGCCAGTCGGTGACCGGTTCGCCGTGCACCCACCATCCGTGGATCGCGTTGTCGGCAGCGATCGGGAGCGCACCGATCGCCCAGGACTCGAACCGGTGGTCGACGATCTCGATCGCAGGGAGCGCGGCATCGATGTACTCGGAGATCGAGTCGTGCGTGTGGCCACCGGCCCGCGGCGGAACATCGGCCGCCACCCGGAATGCGAACTCGGCTTCGATGACCCGATGGACGAACCGGTCGGCCGGCAGGGTCACTCCCGACGGCGATGTCGTGTTCGACATCAACCGTCCGAATACCGGGCGGTCGATCTGGAGCGCGGCCTGCGCGATCTTGCTCGTGCACGCGACCTTGTAACCGATCGGGGCGGCATCGTCGGACAGCGAACGCTCGACCAGCAGCGCCTGCACGGCGTAGGCGTCGGCCAGGTCGTCCGGACGGTTGGCCGGATCGAGATCGACCTGGATGCGCTGCGCTCGTCGCATCTCCAGCAGTTCGGCGGCCGCGGCTTCGATCCGGTCGGGTTCCATGGCATGGATGGTAAATCGTGTCGATGGTCGTCGGGGTGGCTCGCGCCGAGTTCGCCCAACCTGCACATGGTTTTTCAGTTCTCGCTAAACTGCAGGCATGTTGGAGGAACGCTACGACCCGATCGCCAACCCGTATGCGCCGGGCGCCGGCACCCCACCGCCCGCACTCGTCGGGCGCGACGCGATCCTCGATGCCGCCGAGATCTCGCTGCAGCGACTGCGTGCTGCCCGGACCAGCCAGCACCAGTTGATCACGGGGCTGCGCGGGGTCGGCAAGACCGTCCTGCTCGGCAAGCTGTCGGCCCTGGCACAGCACGTGGGGTTCCGGGTCATCCGCGTCGAGGCGGTCGGCGGCGACGACACGCTACGCAGCCTGCTGCGCCAGTCGCGACGGATCCTCGAAGACCTCGACCGCAGCCAGAAAGTGACGCGGGCGCTCCGGTCGATCGAGTCGGTCGCCATCACGCTCGCCGGCACCGGCGTCACGATCGAGCGCACCGCCGCCACCCCCGACCGTGAAGCGCTCGCCGACGTCGTGACCGACCCCGCCACGGCGGCCGCCGACCACGACCTCGGCATCATGCTCGCGATCGACGAGGCACAGTCGATCGCGAGCGACGACCTGCGACGACTGCTCGCCGGCGTGCACCGGTGCGGACAGGACGGCCTGCCGATGGCGTGCGTGCTCGCCGGTCTCCCGAACCTGGTCGGCGACGTCGCCAAAGCGGCGACCTACGCCGAGCGGATGTTCACCGTCGCCGACCTCGGCCCGCTCACCCCCGTTCAGGTGACACGGGCGATCGTCGAACCAGCGGCCGAGATCGGCGTCGAGTGGGCGGCCGAGGCGACGGAAGCGATCGTCGACCACTCCGACGGCTTCCCGTTCTTCGTACAGACGTGGGCGTACCACACCTGGAACACGGCCGTCGACGAACCGATCTCGGCCGACGATGTCGCCCGGGCGCAACCGCATGCCGACCACGCGCTCGATTCGTCGTTCTTCGCTGCGCGCATCGCGCGGATCCCGTCGTCCGAGGTGGCCTACGTGCAGGGTCTGGCGTCGCTCGGCCCCGGGCCGCACCGTTCCGGCGAGGTGGCCGAGTCGATGTCGATGCGCACGCCGCAGGTCGCCGCCTTCCGCGAACGGCTGATCAACGAAGGCGTGATCTACGCACCGAGGTACGGATGGGTCGAGTTCGCG
>CAXAWD010000420.1:0-3902 GCA_963972325.1 uncultured Acidimicrobiaceae bacterium | reverse complement strand
CGGCGTACTACCTGATCGCCCCGGCCGAGGCGTCGTCCAACCTGGCCCGCTACGACGGCGTGCGATACGGCCTGCGGGTCGACGCTCCGACGACCGACGCGATGTACATGGCCACCCGCGCCGCCGGCTTCGGCGACGAGGTCAAGCGCCGCATCCTGCTCGGCACGTACGCACTGTCGGCCGGCTACTACGACGCCTATTACGGCAAGGCGCTGAAGATCCGACGCCTGATGGCCGACGACTTCGCCGCCGCGTACCGGCAGGCCGACGTGCTGCTCACGCCGTCGTCGCCGAGCGTCGCGTTCCCGTTCGGCTCCAAGACCGCCGACCCGTTCGCGATGTACCTGTGCGACACGTACACGATCCCCGCCAACCTGACCGGTGACCCCGGCATGAGCGTGCCGTTCGGCACCGGCGCCGACGACCTGCCGGTCGGCATCCAGGTGCTGGCACCCGCACTCGGCGAGCCGGTGATGCTGCAGGTGGCGGCCGAACTCGAGCGGGCGGCTGGAGGCCTGGCATGAGCGAGAACTGGACCCACGACGGCTGGGAGATGGTCGTCGGCCTCGAGGTGCACGTCGAGCTGGCGACCGCCACGAAGCTGTTCTCGGCCTCACCGAACCGGTTCGGCGACGAGCCGAACACCAACATCGACCCCGTCACACTCGGGTTACCGGGTGCGCTGCCGGTGCTCAACCGGCACGCGGTCGAGTTGGCGATGCGGATCGGGCTGGCGCTCAACTGCACGGTGCAGCGCTGCACGTTCGCCCGCAAGAACTACTTCTATCCCGACATGCCGACGTCGTACCAGATCAGCCAGTACGAAGACCCGCTCAACATCGACGGGTGGCTCGACCTGCCCGACGGCAGCCGGGTCGGCATCGAACGGGCCCACATGGAACAGGACGCGGGCAAGTCGACCCACGTCGGCGGGGGAGAGGGCCGCGTCCACGGTGCCGACCACTCGTTGATCGACCTCAACCGTGCCGGTGTGCCGCTCGTCGAGATCGTGAGCCGGCCCGACATCCGCTCACCCGAGCAGGCCAAGTCGTACGTGAGCGAGCTCCGGGCGATCCTCCTCGCGATCGAGGCGTCCGACGCCAAGATGGAAGAGGGTTCGATGCGCGTCGACGCGAACGTCAGCGTGCGCCGTCCCGGCGACGAGTTCGGTACCCGCTGCGAGATCAAGAACGTCAACTCGGTGCGGTCGGTCGGCCGTGCGATCGAGTACGAGGCCCGTCGCCAGATCGTCCTGATCGAGAGCGGCGAATCGGTGCGTCAGCAGACCCGCCACTGGGACGAGGGCGACGGTCGCACGCACACGCTGCGCGACAAGGAAGACGCCGACGACTACCGCTACTTCCTCGAGCCCGACCTCGTGCCGCTCGACCCGCCGGCCGAGTGGATCGAGTCGGTTCGCTCCGGCCTGCCGATGCTGCCGGCCGCTCGCCGAACCCGGCTCGCCGAGGCCTCCGGCCTGGCCGCCGACAGCGAGGCGGTGGGCATCCTCGTCGACCGCGGCCAGGACGACTACGCCTTTTCGGTGCAGGCCGCCGGTGGCGACCTCGGCCGGGCCGTCGTCCACCTCAAGGAGGCGTTCGCCGACGCCGGTGCCGAGCCGGCAGTTCCGGCCGCCGACCTCGCCGGGCTCACCCGGATGGAGATCGAGGGGCAGCTCACCGCCACCCAGGCGAAGACCGTGGTGGCCGAACTGATCGAACGCGGTGGGGGCGACGCCGCCGCCATCGCCGCCGAGCACGGCTTCGAGGCGATGGACACGTCCGAGCTCGAAGCGATGGTCGACGAAGCGATCGCCGCCCAGCCCGATGCGTGGGAGAAGTTCTGCGCCGGTGAGGGCAAGGCGATGGGTGCGCTCGTCGGACACATCATGAAAGCGAGCCGCGGTCAGGCCGACGGCAAGCTCGTGTCGCAGATCCTCAACCAGCGCAAGGGCTGAGTCGCCTCAGTCGATCACTTGGAATCCGTAGCCGGCGAACGCCGACTCGAGTTCGTCGAGGTGCTCCCGGTCGCGTGCGAGTCCGACGATCGAACCGCCCGACCCGGCGGAGTTCGCTGCGGCCCCATTGCGCGCTGCGATCCGCGCCATCGCCGTGGTCATGATGTCGACGTCGATCAGCATCGACCGGATCTCGAACGTGCGGTCCATGGCCTCGCCGAGCCGTTCGAGGTCGCCGTCGGTGATCGCCTTCGCCGCCAGCCCGGCCTGCTCGGCGAGCCCCCGCATGCTCGTCACGACGTGCAGGTCGCCGCTGTCGTACCGGCGGCGGAGCGAGCGGTGGACGGTATCGCTCGTGTGCGACGCCGACTCGTTCCACGCGACGAACAGCGGCAGGTCGACGGCTGGGTCGAGCCGCTCGTAGCCCACCGGGTCGAACTGCATCGACACCAACTGGCCGACCGACTGCACGAGGCGGTCCTGGAGTCCGGCGGCGATGCCGAGTCGGTCACGCTCGACCGACAGCGCGAGTTCGGCGAGTTCGACCGGCTCGAACCGATGGTCGATCGTCGCTGCGAGCACACGGAGCGCACACACGATCAGCGCACTCGAACCGGCCAGGCCGAGCGAGCGGGGGATCGTGGTCGTCGCCGAGAGCACCACGTCGTCCGGTCGATCGACCGCCTCGGCGAACGACCGCGCCGTCGCCGACAGGAGCCGTTCCAGCTCGTCGTCGGTGGCACGAACCGAGAACCGTTCGGCCGGCTCGGCGGACGCGAAGGCCGCCAAATCGGGGATCGGCACGGCGACGACGGCACCGCCGTAGCCGTCCGACGGGTTGCCGGCGAGCGCGGCCCGGGCCGGGCACGTGCTCACGAGCGAGCGTCGGGACGGCATGGTCGCATCACTACCACGTGCGGCGCCCGGAACCGGATTCGGCGTGTGCCCTGCGGTGGGGCTGGGTCTGTCCGGCCAGCAGCGCCGCGAGCGTCAGGGCGATCCCGATGATCTGGACGGTCGTGAACGATTCGTCGATCACGACCACGCCGAGCACGGTCGCAACGACCGGCGACAGCAACCCGAGCAGTGCCGTCGCCGTCACCGGCAGGCTCCCGATGCCGCGGAACCAGAGGATGTACGCCACGAGACCGCCGATGATCGCCAGCCAGGCGTAGCCGCCCAGCGCGGCGCCGTCGACGTCGGCGGGCACGCCTTCGAACACGGCCACGGCAGGCACCAGCCAGAGTCCACCGGCGGTCAGCAACCATCCGGCGTAGGCCGTCGGTCCGACGTCGGCCGGTCGTCCCCACTTCTTGCTGAGGGTGACGCCGGTCGCCATCGACGCGGCGCCGGCCACGCCGGCGACGAGTCCGATGCCGTCGAGCGATGCCCCGGGGCCGAGCACGACGAACGCCACCCCGATGGCGCCGACGACGCCCCAACCGAGACGCCAGCCGGACAGGCCCTCGCGCAGGACGGCCCAGGCGAGCAACGCCACGATCGTCGGCTGGACTGCACCGACGGTGGCCGCGACACCGCCCGGCAGGCGTTCTGCCGTGACGAAGAGCAGCGAGAAGAACAGGCCGATGTTGAGCGCGCCCAGCACCGACGCCTTCCACCACCAGTCACCGGTGGGCAGTCGACGGGAGATCGCCAGGGCGAGCAGACCCATCGGGAGCGATCGGGTGAGGGCGGCGAACATCGGGTGCCCAGGCGGCAGGAGCTCCGACGTGACGAGGTAGGTGGTGCCCCACGTCGCCGGAGCGACGGCGGTGGCGACGGTCGTCCCGAACCGCCCCGCCGGCGCCGTCCGGCCGGAGGCGATCGGTTCGGGCGGGGTGATGGCGACGGTACTCATGTCGATCAACTCCCGGTGGCGACGGGAACGGACGCGGCGTACAGCCGGACGTGGTCGACGAACCGGTCGGCCCACATGACGTCTGGC
>CAXAWD010000419.1:0-3904 GCA_963972325.1 uncultured Acidimicrobiaceae bacterium | reverse complement strand
TTCGTGGTCGAACGGGCTACCGCGCCGGGTGCCGAGCACCGTGCCGCCACATGGCAGCATGCCGCGCATCGACTCGACCGTGAGCGGCATCGTGCGACGTTCCATCACACCGTCCCAGGCGTCGAGGAACCCGACGATCTCGTCGCCGAAGACCCGTTCACCCTTGCGGACGATGGCGCGCAGGACGGCGTTCAATCCGGGGCAGTCGCCCCCACCGGTGAGTACTCCGACACGCACGAGTTCCGATCCTACGTGCCACGTCAGGACCTGCAACCGCTTCCACCGCATCCGACCCGGTTGGCGCCATCACTTCCTTCCGGAGGCACCGGAGTGCTAGCAAAGGGCCATGGCCTGGGATGCGAACCGACCCGTTCCGTGGCAGCGACTCGTCCGCGAGTGGATGCTGTACGTGGGCATCATGGCCGTCGTCTTCGTGATCTTCTTCCGCAACGACGGCCTCATCGGCATCCTCGGCGGCCTCCTCGCCAGCGGCCCGCTCTACCTGGCGTTCGGGTACGTGCTCGCCAAGTTCGGTTATCAACGCAAGACCCTCAAGGAACTCCGTGCGGAACCCCGGCCGTCGCGCCGCAGCAGCGATCGTGAAGGCTCCTCCGACACGACCACCGAGGCTCCGACGATGCGAGCCAAACCTGCCCCGACGAAACGCACCGGTGGCGGCACGTCCGGTCGTCCGGGCGGTGGACGCAAACGCCGCTGAGGCCCTCGGGTACGGTCGCGACCGTGAGCAGTGAGTACACGTCAGACACCTGTGTGATCGCCATCGACGCCGGCACCACCGGTGTACGGAGTCGGGCCGTCTTCGTCGACGGGCGCGACGCCGCCGCCTCGTACCGTGAGTTCGAACAGCACTATCCGCAGCCGGGGTGGGTCGAACACGACGCGGTCGAGATCTGGGAGGCGGCGGTCGCCACGCTGAACGACGTGATCGGCCAGGTCGGCCGAGAGCACGTGGCGGCGATCGGCATCACCAACCAACGCGAGACCGTGTTGGCCTGGGACCGCACCACCGGTGAACCGCACGGTACGGCGATCGTCTGGCAAGACCGTCGCACCGCTGCCCGATGCGACGAGCTGGAGGCCGAGGGCCACCTCGGACTCGTCCGACGCACCACCGGTCTCGTGCTCGACCCCTACTTCAGCGGCACCAAGTTCGAGTGGCTGCTGCGAGAGCGCCAACTGCCCACCGGGCCCGACCTGGCGCTCGGCACGATCGACACGTGGCTGATCTGGAACCTGACCGGCGGCGAGTCGTTCGTCACCGACGTCACCAACGCCAGCCGCACCATGCTGTTCGACATCGGCGAACGGCGATGGAGCCCGGAGATGTGCGCCCTGCTCGGCGTGCCGATCGACGCATTGCCCGAGGTTCGGCCGTCGAGCGGCCGGTTCGGCGTCACGTCCGATCGGTGCGGTGCCCCGGGCGGCATCCCGGTCAGCGGCGTCGCCGGCGACCAGCAGGCGGCCCTGTTCGGCCAGGCGTGCTTCGAGCCGGGCATGGCCAAGAACACGTACGGCACCGGCAGTTTCGTGCTGCTCAACGTGGGCGATTCCTGCCCGCCGCCGACCGAGGGCATGCTCACCACGATCGCCTGGGAGCTGGCCGACGGCACGGTCGCCTACGCGCTCGAGGGCGCGATCTTCGTGACCGGCGCCGCGGTCCAGTGGCTCCGCGACGGCATCGACATCATCGACGACGCGGCCGAGGTCGGCCCCCTCGCGCAGAGTGTGCCGGACTCCGGCGGCGTGGTGATCGTGCCGGCGTTCACCGGACTCGGATCACCCTGGTGGGACCCGTACGCCCGTGGCACGATCGTCGGCATCACCCGCGGTACGACTCGTGCTCACCTGGCGCGGGCCGTCGTCGAGTCGATGACGTACCAGACCCGTGATGCCGTCGACGCGATGACCGCGGCGAGCGGCACGCAGCTCGCCGAGTTGCGGGTCGACGGTGGGGCGTCGGTGATGGACTTCATGCTCCAGATGCAGGCCGATCAACTCGGCGTCACGGTGCGCCGCCCGGCCGACCAGGAGACGACCGCACTCGGTGCCGCCTTCCTCGCCGGGCTCGCCGAGGGTGTGTGGCCCGATCTGGCTGCGATCCAGGACGCATGGCGGCTCGACGCGACGTTCGAACCCGAACCCGACCGCACCTTCACCGATCTGGCACACGCCCAGTGGCTCCGCGCCGTCGAGCGCAGCCGCGACTGGGTCGAGCACTGACCCGACGTCTCAGCGGGCCTCGGCCGGTGGCGCTCCGGGCAGCAGCGCGTCGGCGACCCTGGCGAACAGGTCGAGTCGCACCCGTTCGCGGTCGTGCACGGTGCGTCCCTCACGGCCTGCTGCCACCCACATCCCCGACTGCGGCAGATCGCTCCAGAACATGTCGCTCGACGTGGCGTGCGGGTCGCCCAGGTGGCGGCTGCCGGCCAGCAGCGACGTGACCCAGTCGGCCGCCGGCACGTCGCCTCGCGAGGCGACGACCTCGCCGTCGCTCGCCACCATCACCCACGTCGCTTCGGTCAAACGCTCGACGCCGTCGATGAACCGCTCGATCCGTTGCTCGGGTTCGCTCTCGGCGAGTTCGGCGGTGGCCGACAGTGACAGCACACTGGCGTCGACGTGGCCGTCGGAGGTTTCACGCACGTGCTCGACGGAGACCCCGTCGATCGCGTGCACTTCGTTCATCATCAGGTCGACGAGTGACGGGTCGGGCAACGCCACGACGAGTTCGTCGATGACCCGGCCGCCGCCCACCTCGAGGATCTCGATCGCCAGCACGTCGCCGCGCACCGAACCGATCCGACTCGCGACCTGCCCGAGTGCACCGGGGCGGTCGGGCAGCCAGACACGGACGATGACGGTGTGCACGGGATCGAGCGTAGACATGGCGTGTAACGGGAGCGTGTCGAGGCGGTGACGCTTCGGGGAGTCGGGCCTCAGCCCAGCTTCGTCAGGCCGCGACGCAGGTTGCGGACGGCCTGCTGGATGCGCTGTTCGTTCTCGATCAGCGCGAACCGGGCGTAGCCCTCACCACCGGGACCGAAACCGACACCGGGAGACAGCGCCACGTCGCACTCGTTGACCACCATCGAACAGAACTCGACCGAGTCCATCTCGGCGTAGGCCTCGGGGATCGGCGCCCAGACGAACATGGTGCCGCCCGGCTTCGGGACGTCCCAGCCGATGCGGCCGAGGCCGTCGATCAGGGCGTCGCACCTGCTCTCGTAGGTGGCGCAGACCTCTTTGGGGAAGTCGGCGGCCTCGTTGAGGGTGACGGTCGACGCGATCTGCACCGGCTGGAACATGCCGTAGTCGAGGTAACTCTTGACGAGCGCCTGCACCACCTCGGGGTTGCCGAGCAGGAACGCACTGCGCCAGCCGGCCATCGAGAAGCTCTTGGTCATCGAGTACTGCTCGACGGCGACGTCCTTGGCGCCTTCGGCCTGGAGGATGCTCGGCGGCTGCACGCCGTCGAAGCCGACGTCGGCGTAGGCGAAGTCGTGCACGACGATCATGTCGCGCTCGCGACAGAAGTCGACGACCCGCTGCATGAACGGCAGGTCGACGCACGCACCGGTCGGGTTGTGCGGGAACGAGATGACGAGCACCCGCGGCTTGGGCCAGCCGACGTCGTAGGCGGTGTGCAGGCTGTCGAAGAAGTTCTCGGTGAAGTCGTCGCGCTCACCGGGATGGGTCAGGCCGCGGATCGGCACCTGGCGCAGGTCGGCGCCGGCGAACAGCGGGCCGTACATGTGGATCGGGTAGCTCGGCGTGGGCACGATCGCCGCGTCGCCACGGTCGAGCAGCACCCACATCAGGTGGCTGAAGCCCTCTTTGGAACCGATCGTGTTGGTGATCTCGAGCTCGGGGTCGAGATCGACGT
>CAXAWD010000418.1:0-3918 GCA_963972325.1 uncultured Acidimicrobiaceae bacterium | reverse complement strand
CCCTCACCGCGATGCTCGGCCTCGGCATCGGCATGATCGTTCGCCACAGCGCCGCACGGGTCGCGACAGGCGCGCTCTGGGCAAGCGGGTTCGCTGCCCTCACCGCGATGCTCGGCCTCGGCATCGGCATGATCGTTCGCCACAGCGCCGCCGCCGTCTCGGGGTTGCTGGTGTGGTGGCTGGTCGTCGAGAACCTCGTCGTGGTGCTCGCGCCTGCGGAAGTCGCACGGCTCCTCCCGTTCGTCGCCGGCAACGCCATGGCCGGCGTGGAGATGGAATCGAACGACCCGGATGCCGCAGCGCTCCTGTTCACTCGGCCCCAGAACGCACTGCTGCTCGCCACCTACGCCCTCCTGACCGTCGCGATCGGCAAGGTCGCCCTCACCCGACAGGACACCCGCTGACGGTTGGGGCCTGGCACCAACCGTCAGGCCGGATCGGTACGCTCGACGGCATGGAACCGACCGTGATCGAGGTGTTCGCCGACGTGGGGTGCCCGTTCACCCATGTCGGCCTGCGACGGTTCGTCGAGCAGCGTGCCGAGCTCGGCCGGGACGACGTCGTGCTGCACGTTCGGGCGTGGCCGCTCGAGATCGTCAACGGCAAACCACTCGACCCGGTGTTCATCGCCGAAGAGGTCGACGACATCCGCGGACAGATCGCCGGAGACCTGTTCGAGGGGTTCGTCGAGACCTCGTTCCCGGCCACGTCGATGCCGGCGCTCACGCTGGCAGCGGCCGCCTACGACCGCGGACTCGCCATCGGCGAAGCGGTCAGCCTCGCACTGCGCGACCTGCTGTTCGAACGCGGCGTCGACGTCGCCGACACCGAGGTGCTCCGCGGCCTCGCCGACGAGCACGGCGTGAGTGTCGACCTCGACGACACCACGCGTGTGATCGCCGAGCACGCCGAGGGCGTCGAACGCCACGTCACCGGTTCGCCACACTTCTTCACGCCGTCCGGCGGGTTCTTCTGTCCGGCACTCGACGTCAGCCGCGACGACGCCGGCCACCTGCGGATCACCGCCGATCCCGACGGCTTCGCGACGTTCCTGTCCGGCTGCTTCGGCTGAGCCGGTGGCACGCTAGGGCGTCACGCCACGGATGCACGTACCGATCGGCGGATCGTCGGGCGGCAACCCGTCAGGACAGATCGAGTCGTCCCACACGTCGGCGTCGGTCAGGTCGACGACAGCCGGGTCGAGTAGCGACAGGTCGCTGTTCTTGAACGAGGTGCCGTCCAAGATGGCTCCGACCGCGCTCGTGATGGTGAGCCGCGGTGCATCCCACTCCGTGTCGATGTCGGCGTCGGTGAGGTCGAGTCCGTCGAGCGTGATCTCGAAGGGACCGCCGTCGGACGGCGGGATCGCCTCCAGGCTGCTGTACCTCAGGTCGGCACCCGTCAGGTTCGGCAACGCGGTGAACGACAGCGAGGCGAACCCGAGGTCGGCGCCGGCGAACGACGACCCGGTCGCGTCGGCGAGATCGGACCAGATCAGGTATGCGCCGTCGAACGTCGCGCCGCTCGCGTTGCCGACCTCCGACCGAGGCAGCGACGCTCCGGTGAAGTTGGCCCCTTCGACCGATGCACCCTCCCCGATCGTGACCTCCCACAGCTTCGCACCGGTGAAATCGGCACCACTGAGATCCGCGTCGCCGAGGTCGGTGAACGACAGGTCGGCACCCGACAGGTCGACGTCGGCGAAGTCGGGATACCCGTCGACCAGCGACAGATCGGCGAAGCGGCACGAGCCACCGGCACGGAGGTCGCACAGTGCTGCCGCCGAACCCGTCGTCTCGACCGATCGCCAGACCTGGACGGTCCGTCGATTCTCCGCCGGGTCGACCGTGGTTACGTACGGGTCGTCGAGCGTCGATCCGACGACGACCACAGCGCCCCCGGCCCACGCGCCTGCGGCGACGCTGCCGACCACCGATTGTTCGGGAATCGCCTGGTACCGCGACCCGTCGCCGTCGGGCAGGATCGGCACGAGGTCACGCAGCACCTGTCCGGCGGATCGAGACTCCATGATGCCGGGCACGCCGCCGACATCGATCAGGCTGGACCCGGATGCCTTATTCGGGCTCTGTACGCCGACGATCTCCGTCGGCACCCAGGTGCCGTCGATCAACTGGGCGATCCGGCGGGTGCCGCTCGTCAGGAGGTCCGCGTCTTCGGCCTCCTCGACGTCGCGTACCTCCTCGAGCATGGTGATCACACCGCCGATGACCGCCCCGGACGCCGTCGTGTGCAGCGCATTGAGCTCCGCGACCTGATCGCGTTCCGTTTCGTCGGCGCAGTCGATCGGCTGGAGGTCGTGGGCGAAGGGGTGGTCCGCGGCGCCGAGCAGCGCCAAGTCGCCCGACGTGGCGCCCGAGTAGATCCGCAGATGTTCCACCCACTGGGCCCCCAGATACCAGCCAGGAGTGTTGTAGTAGACGCTCGCACACGGGTGTTCGTCGGCGAGCAGCACGACCTCGTCCCCGTTCGCGAGCAGTTGGCGGGCGCTGATCGGAGCGCCGTCGCCCCGGATCTCACGGTCGAGCGACCACGTCTCGCCATCGGGCGACGACCACAGTCGCACATGCCAGTCCCGGCCCTTCACGGTGCCGACGGCGAGGTACCCGTCCGCCGTGGCGACGAGGCCTTCGAGCACAACCGTGGTGTCGCCCGCAGGAGCCATCACCGGCGGTTCGATCTGTCGCCATGAGGCACCGTCGTCGTCGGACAGGTACAGCACCGGCCGGAAACGCCCGCACAAGCCGACCTCGCGAAAACCGTCGCCGACATCGATGTTCACCTGACAGGTACTCCCGATCGTGCCCCGGGCGACGAGGCGACCGTCGGCACCGACGACCACATCGGTGACAGTCTGCGCCCCGGACTCGGGCGGGGCCACGACGGGCACCTGCTCCCAGGTGAGGCCGGCGTCACGCGAACGAGCCACCACGGTCGAGTTGGCGCGGCCGGTGAACATCCAGAGTTCGCCGCTGATCGTCACGAGCGACCGAGGAGACGACGGCAGTGCCGCGTCCGGTATCGACCCCACGGTCTCCCAGCGGACGCCGAGCGGGATCACTGCGGTCGGCGGCTCGGTCGTGGTAGTCGTGTCGGCCACGGAGCTGTCGGTGCCGACGCCGCCTGCCACGCTGGTCGACGTCGGCACCGCCGACGTGTCGGTCGCTCCCTGGCCGGCCGACTCGGTGGTGTCGGTCACGCTCGGCGGGTCGGAGACCGAGCTCGAATCGTCACCCCCGCTGCATGCTGCGAGCACCAGCCCGATCAGTACCGCCACCGTTCTACCCCGTCCGCGCATCCCCCGGAATGTAGTTGCCAGACCGGGTCGACTGGATGGGCAGTCGTTCGGGCGACTCCTCCTGAGGCCCTCCTACGACCCACGGTGGTCGGCTGGATGGGCAGCGTGGTATCTGCTTCGGATTTGTCGAACGCTCTCGAAAACTTGACGCTCCCCGGCTGGCCGTGCCGTCGGTCAGCCGCGATCGTGATGCAGGTGGGCGGCGGCGAACGCCGACATCCACTCGGGGCCCGCCAGACCCTGGTCCATCGAACCGACATCTGAGCAGTGAATGGGGCGACACCATGACCACCATCTCGACGACGAACCTGTCGACGACCGTCGAGCGCGAGCCGACCTACCGCCAGATCTTGCGTCCGTTCTGGTTCGTGGGCGCGCTGATGATGATGCTCGATGGTCTCACCACCTACATCGCGCTGACACTCCATGCCGATGCCGGCGCCCGCGAGGGCAACCCGATCGCCGTGTGGGCGATGGAGCACATCGGTGTCGCCGGCACGTGCACCCTCAAGGTCCTGATCGGTGTCGCGATGATGTGGCGGCTTGGCCCCGGCCCCGGACGGGGGCGCAACGTTGAGGCACCTTAACCCCAACCCGTCCCC
>CAXAWD010000417.1:0-3921 GCA_963972325.1 uncultured Acidimicrobiaceae bacterium | reverse complement strand
CGCCGAGTTCGTCGATGACAACCCGACGATGGCCGACTTCCTCACCGCCTCGGGCGGCGCCTCGCTGACCGACTCGTACCTGGCCACGTCGGTGCACTTCACCGCCCTGATCGGCACCGCTGCAGCCGTGCAATGGACCTTGCGACTCCGCAGCGAGGAGACCTCGCTGCGCGCCGAGCCGGTGCTCGCCACCGCCGTGTCACGCATCGAGTGGACACGGTCCCATCTCATCGTCGCGCTCGTCGGCTCGGTCGTCGCGATGGCCTCGATCGCGGTCGGGCTCGGTGGCACCGCAACCGTGGCGACCGGCGATCCGGCGCTCCTCGGTCACGTCGCCGTCGCAGCACTGGCGCACCTGCCGGTGATGTGGTTGACGGTCGGATTCACGCTCGCGGTCGTCGGTCGCTTCCCACGGTTCGCGGTCGCCGCCTGGGCGATCGTCGCGTTCGGCATCGTGATCGCCATGTTCGGCGCCGTGCTCGGACTCCCCGAATGGGCGATCGACCTCTCGCCGTTCGAGCACGTGCCGCTCGCCCCCGCCGAGTCGGTGACCGTGGCCCCGTTGGTCGTGCTGCTCGCGATCGCTACTGCGCTCGTGACGATCGGGCTCGACGGTCTGCGCCGGCGCGACATCGGTTGACGCCAGAGGTCGGGACGTCAGGCGGAGGGGTCGACCACCAGCCGCCCGCGGGTGGCGCCCGCCATGATCGACTGGCCGTGTTCGGGCAGCGAACTCATCGGTACGACCTCGGTCATCGCCTCGAGCAGGCCGGCCGGCAGGTCGGTGACCAGCCGGGCCCAGGCCGCCTCACGGGCCTCGATGGGGGCCATCACCGAGTCGATCCCCTGCAGGCGGACACCACGCAGGATGAACGGCATCACGGTGGTCGGCAGGTCGGTGCCGCCCGCGAGACCACACGCGGTGACCGTGCCTTGGTACTTCGTCTGAGCGAGGATCTTCGCGAGCATCGTCGAGCCGACCGCGTCGACGGCACCGGCCCACGTCTCGCTCTCGAGCGGCCGCGGCGCCTCCGACATCTCCTCACGGGTGAGGAACGCCGTCGCCCCGAGCGAGCGGAGGTAGTCGTGCTCCTCCGGGCGGCCGGTCACCGCGGTCACCTCGTACCCCAGGTTGGCCAGCAGCGCGATCGCTACGCTGCCGACACCGCCCGCAGCGCCCGTCACGACGATCGGGCCACTGTCGGGGCGCACCCCGCCCGCTTCGAGGCCGAGCACACAGAGCATCGACGTGAGCCCGGCGGTGCCGACACCCATCGCCTGCTCGCTGCTCAGACCGTCGGGCCGGGCGACCAGCCAGTCGGCCTTGACCCGCTGGCGCTGCGTGTAGCCGCCCCAGTAGCGCTCGCCCACGGCCCAGCCGGTGAGGATCACACCGTCGCCGGGAGCGAACCGTGACGACTCGGACGACACGACGGTGCCGGCGAGGTCGACGCCGGGGACCATCGGGAACGACCGGATGATGCGCCCCTTGCCGGTGAGCGCCATGCCGTCCTTGTAGTTGAGCGAGGAGTAGTCGACGTCGACCACGACCGTGTCGTCACCGTCGTAGGTCGGGAGGTCGGCGTCGGTCAACTGCTCGATCGACGCGGCAGCCGACTTGGGGTTGCCTTCCTCGGCTTCGCGGACGACGAGTGCGTTGAAGGTGTTCATGGTGGCGTTCTTCTCCCGGGTGGCGGTCGTGCTCGGTTCTACTCGACCGTCGGGGTCCGACGGCAACTCGTCAGGGATGCCGTTCGTCGAACGGGCGCCGGTCGATCGCCTGCTCGGCACGGTCGACCAACCGTTCACGAAGCTGCCCGTCGAGGGCACGGCTCGTCTGCACGTCGACCTCGATCTCGCCGGTACCCACCTCGCGCGCCGCCAGATCGCCGACGAAGACCAGGTCGGTGAGGCCGTCGGTGCCGGCGAGACCGCGCAGCAGATCGGACGCCGCCGCTGCGTCGCACCGTTCGCCGACGTTGAGCCGCAAGGTCGAGACCGCGGCCTCCTGCGAGAGGTTGCGCACGGTGGACAGGGCGCTGTTCGGGAAGTGGAGCGTGCTCGTCGTGTCGCGGATGCGGGTGCTGAACAGCCCGATGTGGTCGACGACCCCACGGACCGGGTCGTGCAGCCCCGTCGACTCGACGACGACCTCGTCGCCGACGCCGTAGCGGTCTTCGAAGTGCACACTGAGCCCGGTCAGATAGTCGTTGACCTTGTGCTGACCACCGATCGCCAGGCCGGCACCCATGAAGCCGGCACTCGACAGGAAGAACGCCGGGTCGACGTCGAGCAGATGGAACGCGACGATCGACGCGACGATCCAGATGAGGACGCCGACGAGGTGGTTGACCATCCGCGCCGCTGCATCGATCCGCTGGCGGCGACGCTGTTCGACCGACTCGCCCGGCACGTCGCCGACGCGCGCCGCACGAGTGCGCCACAGCCCGACCGGCTGGCCCGGCAGCTTGGCGAACCGCAGGCTGCGCTTGGCCACGTGGCGGATCGAGCGGCGCACGATCACCCGCGAGATCCGGGTTGCCGTGACCGCAGCCAGGGCGATGACGACCAGGACGAAGGGGCCGGTGAGCGCCGGCCCGGTGAGCCAGGAGATGGTGGTGTCGATCACGCGTGCAGTGTGGCACCGATCCGTCGAATATGACGATCACGTGACGAAATTCTCGCCGATCTTCGACGATTCTTGGATCGAATCTCGGAGGACCATGCCGCGAGGCGTTTCGGTACCGGCCCGAACGGGCATGCGCTCCACATGGTCGAGAACTGGTTGTGGACGTCCTGGACCGAGGTCTGGTTGGTGCTGGTGTCGGCGGTCGCCATCGTGCTCACGATCGTCGCCCTCATCCGCGTCGTCGGGCTGCGATCGCTGTCCAAGATGTCGAGCTTCGACTTCGCCGTCACGATCGCACTCGGCTCGGTGCTCGGGGGTGTGGCGGCGTCATCCACCTCGCTCGCCAACGGGATGATCGCGATCGCCGCGCTCCTCGCGACCCAGACCACGATCGCCCTCGTCCGCCGGCACACGCGGGTCGGCAAGGCCGTCGACAACACGCCGATGCTCCTGATGCGCGACGGTGAGTTCATCGAAGCCGCGATGCGCCGCACGCGCGTCACCCGCTCCGACGTGATCGCCAAGCTGCGCGAGGCGAACGCCATCCACCTCGACCGGGTGCACGCCGTCGTGCTCGAATCCACCGGTGACGTGAGCGTGCTCCATGGTGACGGCCCCGTCGACGACCTGCTGCTCGACGACCTCCGAGACGTGCGCCGGGACACCGCGAACTAGCCTCCGGGCGTGGACCGGAGCCGACTCGTCGCCCTCGTGACGGGCGCGGTCGTCGCGCTGCTGTTCATCACCGTTGCCACGGCCGAACCGGCTCGCATCGCCGAACGCCAGCCGTCCCTCCCCTGGCAACTGCCGGAACTGGACGCCGAGATCCCCACGCCACCCACGATCCCGCCGACCGAGGTGGAGGTCGAGCAACCCGACTCGGAACCGTCGAAGACGTGGGACATGTTCGCGAGTGCCCTCCAGATCGCCATGCTCGCCATCCTCGCCGTGGCCGTCGCCCACCTGCTTCGGCGGGCCTGGCAGAACCGGCCCCGTCTGCGCTGGCAGCGCCGTACGGCCGATGCCGACTACACGCTGCTCGACGACATCGCCGACGCCGTGGCCGCCGACGCCGAGGCACAACAGGCCGCGCTCCGCAACGGCGCACCGCGGAACGCGATCGTCGAATGTTGGCTCCGTCTCGAGGCCGCCGTCGAGGATGCCGGGGTGCGCCACGACCCCGCCCTGACGGCAGCCGAGTTCACCGCCGACGTGCTCACCAGGTTCGATGTCGACCCGTCTGCCACGACTCGTCTCGCGGCGCTCTACCGCGAAGCCCGGTTCTCGACCCA
>CAXAWD010000416.1:0-3929 GCA_963972325.1 uncultured Acidimicrobiaceae bacterium | reverse complement strand
CAGGCCCTGGCGGCGAAGCAGTACGTCGTCCACACGCGCTCGTTCGGACACCACGGTGTAGATCGACCCCTCGGGCAGCACCGTCGTCGCGCGCAGAGCACCGTCCGGCCGGGTCCACACGTCGGTCTCGGCGATGACCTGAGTCGGTCGGCCGGCGTGGAACACCACGTTGGGCATGTCGGTTTCCAGGAAGTACGTCTGCACGAACCGGTCGACGGTGACGTCGTCGGCCAAGGGGATCACACCGAGCGCCGGCGGCACGTCGATCGTGGGGCCGCGACGCGGTGTGCCGATCTGTTCGTCCGCGTACCAGCGCCGTCCGTCGAACCGAGAGAACGTCTGCCCGCGCCAGAAGTCGGGCTCGGGCGCCCGGACCCGCATGACGATCCGGTCGCTGAGATCGCCGCGCACCGACGTGTCCATCGTGTCGGCGAAGCCGGTGTAGCCGCCGGCCTGACCGGCCGGCGCACGGTCGGTGCCCGGTTCGTCGGGAGCATCGGCGGCATCGCGGCTCTCGCCGTCGGGTCCGGCGATCCCACCGGTCGTCGGCACGTCGTCGGCGTTCTCGATCAACGTGGGCAGCGTCAACCGGGCGGGCCCGTCGGGGATCGGCACCACCGCCAACAGACCGACCGTGGCCACACCCGCCAGGCCGACGCCGGCCGACCGCACGGCCCACGTGCGGGCGAATCCGGGCCGAGGGCGCTGCGCGGCGGAAGAACGGATGGTGGGCACCGACAGCTTCGCCATCGCGACACCGAACGAGACGCCCCATGCCAGCAGCCACCACCCGATGTCGCCGTCGACACGAAACCCGGAGGCGTACATGAGCACGACCGCCGACACGCCGAGCCCCACCCGTGCGGTGCGCCGGTCGCGGCACTCGAACCCGTGCAGGACGATCAGCAGGATCAGGAGCTGCGGCAGCGGGCCGCGCAGCACGGCGAGCAGGCCGTCGAGCCGGCCCGAGGCTGCGACGACCAGCACGAACGCGGCGATCGCTCCGAGGCCGACGAGCGATCGGATCAGCATCGACGGCGCTTCGCCCGTCTCGAGCGAGCGGGCCGACACCGCTGCGCCGGCGAGCACCCCGAGCACCACCAGCACGTGGGCGATCGGTGCGTACTCGAGCGACATGGTCAGCATCAGCAGGGAGACCAGGGTGGCGGCGGCAGCCCACCAGCGAGCCGATCGGGTCGCCGTTGCATCCGGTTCCCCCCTCCGGAAACGGTCGCGCCACCTCCGGCGCTGCTCGCGGACCTCGCCCAGGGGGGCGAGCGCCGACCACTCGGTGGCCCCGTCGAGATGATCGATCGGGGTGGGCTCGTCGTCGTCGACCGCCGCCAGGACGGCGACGCCCGATGCGAGGCCCGCGGCGATCGCCCTGCGGGCCGCGCCTGCCTCATGGTCCGGTTCGGCCATGCCCGACCGGGCTCGAACCACCCACTGCTGGTCGGCGTTCTGGCGGCGGTCGTGCACCATCAGGCCTCCCGACCGCATCGAGGACGCCCAGTGGACGAACTTCTCGCTGTCGCCGTCGCGCCACGGACGAACGCCGTCGATCTCGCCGCTGATCGCCCCGCTCGGACCTGCGAGGTCGCCGTCGGCGGCACGCCCGGTGCGATCGACGGGAACCGTGGCGTGGTGCATCGGCGGCGCCACCAGATGCCGTCCGATCGGAACCACCACGCGGCGCCCCCACCAGACGAGGCCGAGCAGGCCGGCGCTCCGAACCCGGACGTGCAGTTCGTCGACGGCGCCACGACGTCGGAAGGTCGCCTCCTCCGCGAACCGGGAAGCGCCCGACCATCCCTCGGAGACACGGTGGCCGCCGGCGAGCACCTCGATGTAGACCGGTCGGGGCGCCGTGACGGCGATCGAGAGCGGCACCGGCGTTCCTTGGTCGGACGCGTGTGGGAGCGCCGCGTCACCGATCGACGTACGCAGTGTGGTGGACCAACCGTCGAGCGCCGCCGCGAGCATCAGCACGACGCCGGCCGCGAGCACGATGACGACCGGGGTGGCACCGGTGAGTTGGGCGATGGCCACACCACCGACCCAGCCCATCGCCAGGCCGACCCCGCCTGCCGAGACGCCGACCGGACGGATCATGGCGTCACGCCGTGGGCGGAGGAACGACGTCGAGGCACTCCTGCACGACGGCGCGGCCGGCCTGCACCGAACCGGAACCACCGGCGACGATGACTCGATGGGAGAGCGCCGCCGCGGCGAGCGTGGTGACGTCGTCGGGGATCACGTAGTGGCGACCGGCCATGGCGGCCCGAGCCTTCGCGAGGTTGACGAGAGCGACACCGCCACGCGTCGAGGCCCCGAGCCGAACGCGCGGGTGCTGCCGGGTGGCGTCGAGCAATGCGACGACGTAGCGGGCGATCGGGTCGGCGACGTAGACGGCACCGACGACCGCACGAGCGGCTTCGACGTCGGTGATGTCGACCACCGGCTCGACGGCGGCGAGCGCCGTACGCCCGCGGCGACCGGTGAGCACCTCGACCTCTTCGTCGGCGGTGGCACGGCCCGGTGTGACGACCGCGGCGAAGCGGTCGAGGGCGCCCTCGCCGAGCGGATACGTGCCCGTCATCTCGATCGGGTTCTGGGTGGCCACCAGCAGGAACGGGGACGGCAACGGACGCGTCTCGCCGTCGACGGTGACCGCGCCCTCCTCGGTGGCTTCGAGCAGGGCGGACTGGGTACGCGGGTTGGCGCGATTGAGCTCGTCGAAGACCACGAGATTCGAGAAGATCGGACCGGGCCTGAACACGAGATCGAACCCGTCACCGCGCGGCACCATCGTGCCCGTGACGTCGCCGGGCAGCAGGTCGGGTGTGCCCTGGATCCGGTGGAACGAACCACCGACCGCTCGAGCGAGGGTCTGGGCGAGCAGCGTCTTGCCGACGCCCGGGATGTCTTCGATCAACAGGTGGCCGCCCGACAGCAGACACGCCAGCGAGGTCGATGTGGCCTCGGACCGACCGGCGAGCACCGACCCGACCGCACCGGAGACGCGGTCGGCCATTGCGGCGACCGGCGCGACCTGCGCGGCATCGACGACGGCGCGGCCGGGTTCGGGAGACGTGTCTCCGTTGGTCGCTCGCTGTTCGATGGTGGCGCGGTCCGTCACGTCCATGTGTGATGCCATGCTGTCAGATCATCGGGACGACCGGGCCTCGCCTTGAGGCTCAGCGGGCCGTGAATCCGCCGTCGACCAGCAACGAATGCCCCGTGACGTACGACCCAGCGCCCGACGCCAGCAGGAGGAGCGCGCCGTCGAGTTCGTGCTCCTCACCCATCCGCGGGATGCCCGAGTAGGTGCGGATGTACCGTTCGCTGCCTTCGTCGCCCTCCATCGGTTCGGTCATCTCCGACGGGAAGTACCCCGGGCACAACGCATTCACCCGCACACCCTTGCGTGCGAGCTGCAGTGCGAGTTCGCGGGTCATGTTGACCACCGCGCCCTTGCTGGCGCAGTAGTTCGCCTGCTTGATCGGCGCGGATCCGACGTGCCCGAGCATCGACGCCACATTGACGATCGATCCGCTCCCCCGCTCGACCATGCCCGCGGCGCACAGCTTCGAGAGGTGCCACACCGCAACGGTGTTGACCTGCATCGCTTGCTCGAACTGGTCGAGCGTCTCGTTCTCGAGGCCGACTGTGTAGCTGATTCCGGCGTTGTTGACGAGCACGTCGATCCGACCCGCCCGCTCGGTCGCCTCGGCGACCAACCGCTCACGATCCGCGGCGACGGCGACGTCGGCCGCGATGGCGATCGCTCCCGGGAGGTCGGCGACGAGCGCATCGAGTCGTTCGGCACGTCGGGCCGTGACCACGACGGTGGCACCCACCGCGTGCAACACCCGGGCGAAACGAGCGCCCAGACCGGCGGAGGCGCCGGTGACGAGTGCGACCTGACC